>CAZVOS010000360.1:0-4188 GCA_964628845.1 uncultured Bacteroidales bacterium
GAAAAATTGTTAAAGTCCGATATCAACGATAAAGTTATCATATCATTTTCAGGTCATGGCTTACTAAGCAGAAGCTATGATTATTACCTGGCTACCCATCTAATAGATTTCCAGAACCCCGAAAGCGGGGGCTTACCCTATGAGGACTTGGAGTGGCTGCTGGACAGCATACCCGCACGCCGGAAACTATTACTGATTGATGCCTGCCACAGCGGTGAGGTGGATAAAGACGAACTTCTTGCCATGCAAAACACCAATATCTCAGAAGAGCTGAAAGGTGCAAAGCTTATGTACGAATACAAGCCAACACTGGGTATGAAAAACAGTTTCGAGCTGATGCAGGAATTGTTCTCTAACCTCAACCGTGGCACCGGTGCCACCATCATATCTGCAGCAGCAGGCAACCAGTTTGCCTACGAGAAAGGACAACTTAAAAACGGCGTATTTACATACAGCATCCTTGAGCTTATGAACAGCCAAAAGGAAATCACTGTAAGCACTCTTAAAACGGCTGTAGGAAAGCGTGTCGAAGAACTTACCAACGGCATGCAAAAACCCAGCAGCCGCACTGAGAATTTGGAGAATGACTGGAGGGTATGGTAGAGGGAAGGCAAAGGATGAGGCGAAGGATGAGGCGAAGCTTATGCTTATAAGAGAATAGAAGGATAATATAAAAGAACGAAAAAATATTATTTATTCCAATTAAAAAAAATCATTAATTTGCTACTTGAATTTATGTAAATACAAGTACCCTAATACACGAATTTATTTAAATGCGTGATGTTATGATAATACGAAATTTAACTGAAAGTCTTATTGAATCAATAAAAAAGGCTAAAGTAATCGGTTTATTTGGTGCAAGACGCACAAGAAAAAACTGTACGCATGCAAACAATTAAGAGAAAATGCACGGGCAAAGAATTTTGATGGTGCAGGGCGATAATATAAGCTGTCAGGTACGCCTACTCAAGGGCAACGAAACTTTATATCAGAAAGCTGTAAACGGAAACAAAAACGACTTGCCTGCTTTGGTAAACAAGCTTATAGAGGAGGTTGTGAAGTACGCAAAATGATGAATATAATCTACAGGCAGTTGCTGCTGAAATAGATTAATAAAAAGTATAATTAATTATAAACAAATCTAAAAAAAAATATTAAAAAATTAATTTATTATTATATTTGTATAGTTTAGTAAATATTTATATTCATTTTATTTTAATTTAATCATGAAAAGACGTACTATTTTTCTTTTTATTTTCTTTTTAAAAACTTTTCTTCTAACTGCTCAAAATGTGCAGCTTACATTTACTGCAAGTGGGTTAAGCTCAACTATTGATTCTATTCGTGTACTTAATCTTACAACTTGTACTGATTTACACTTATCAGGTTTTGACACACTTAGTTTAACAAATTCGACGGGTTTATATTTCCAAAGTTTTGCACAAGAGGGAATTAAAATATATCCAAACCCTATGAATCATATATCAAATATAGAATTTTATAAAGCACAAAAAGGGAGTACAACAATAGAAGTTTTTGATATCACAGGTAAAACCATTTTGCAAAAAAAATGGGATTTGCCTTCTGGGGTGCATATTATGAGTATTTCAGGTTTAAATACGGGTATATTTTTTATCAGATTAAACACATTAGAACATGTTTATACATCTCGTTTAATTTCATTAAATGAAGGTACAGGATTGTTACCATCGTTAACGTATAATGGGACTACTGATATGATTACACAAAAAGAAGCTTTAAAGAATGCAAAAACAATAATACAAATGCCATATAATCCAGGAGATGTTTTTCTATTTGAAGCATTTTCAGGAAGTCTGCCAAGTATATACCGAACCATAATACCTCTTCAAGATACGATTATAGATTTCCTTTTTGTAGATAATACTATTATGGGCGATTCACATATTTGCCCAGAAACAACAGATAAGGTCTTTTATTTCGAGAAACTAATAAACCATACTTACACATGGACATACTCAGGTAATGGATTTTCAATTATCTCTGGTGTAAATACAGACAGTATTACTGTTAATTTTTCGGATAGTGCCACAGAAGGTATATTAACAGTTGTTGCTACGAATAATTGCGGCAATTTATCACCTCAAATATTAAATATACATATAGACAGCATTATTACCGATGTAACTGCAACGGTAATGCCTAATCCAATATGCGAAGGAGATGACTTACAGTTAAACGGAGGTGCCAGTGGGGCCACTATTTGGAACTGGACTGGCCCAAATATGTTTACTTCTAATAATCAAAATCCTATACTTAATAATATGAGTCCTACAGGCGCAGGAGTTTATACTCTCACTGCTGGTAATGCCTGTGGCAATGCCACTCCTGTTAACACAGTTTTTGTAAATGTAGAAGCTGCACCTGTTATCAATGTTCAAGCTGTTGATGCCGCTGTGTGTGTGGGCGAAGATACAGCATTTTGTGTTGTTGTGAATGGCTCTTCATTAAATTTTCAATGGCAGTTCTCTTCAGATGATGGTACATCGTGGAATGATATTACTGGGGCTGGCATTGCACCAAAGTATGACGGTTGGGACGATGACACCCTGAAAGTAGATTCTGTTGTTGCTTTAAACAATGGATTAAAGTACAGATGTATCGTATCTGACAGTTGCACACCCTTCCTGGCACCTGATAATGCACTGCTTACTGTTTTTCAAAATCCATCTATTTCAGTTCAGCCAGTATCAGCTACAGTATGTGCAGGTGATGACACTTCATTTGTTATAAATACTTCTGGCAGTGTACTTACATACCAATGGCAAGTATCATTAGGTGCAGGTTTGCCATTTAATGACATACTCGCTATAGGTATGGACCCTTATTATGCCAACTGGAATACACCTATTCTTGAAGTTGGTGGCGTTGAAGTAGTTAATAATGGTTATGTTTACAGATGTGTTGTAACAAGTCCGTGTTATCCTTTCATTAGCACTTCTAACGGTGCATGGCTAACTGTCAATGAGCCGCCTCTATTCACATCTCAACCAGTTAATGCAACCAAATGTGAAGGCGATTCTGTTGTATTTGGTGTAACAACTACAGGAACTAGTATAGTAAAGAAATGGCAGGTTTCAATGAATGGGGGGAGCACTTGGAGTGATATTTTAGCAGCAGGTAACAATCCCACTTACGAAGGGTGGACAACTGATAGTTTGAAAGTAAAATCTTTAGTTTTGGCTAATAATGGCTATCAATACAGATGTATTGCTACAGGCGTGTGTTACCCTCCAGATACTTCTAATAGTGCAGCCATATCAGTTATTACAACTCCTGCAACACCTACCGAAGGAACACATCAGGCAGACCAAACACAAATAATTTGGACTTGGAACCCTGTACCTAACGCCACTGGTTATAAAATTTGGGGATTAAACGATTATGCTCAAGCTTTAGATGTCGGGCTTTTAACATCTCAAACTGAAATAGATTTATTTTGCGGTGTAAGTTATGAAGCTTATGTTTGGGCTTACAATGAATGTGGGCATTCTCAACCTGTATTATTAACAATGAGCACCCCTGCCTGTGTTTTTACTTGCGGTATTTCCACTGTAACATGGAATTATGGAGGCGACCCTAATTATACTGTTGGCACAGTTTTAAAAAACAATAAATGCTGGATGGACCGTAATTTAGGCGCTTATGCAATGGCATCTTCTCCTATTGATCCCGATGCTATGGGCGATTTATACCAATGGGGAAGAGCAGATGATGACCATCAATTTTTAAACAGTTTAGTGACTACTTTGCTTAGTAGCAGTGACGACCCTGGACATAGTTTTTTTATTTCAGTTGCTGCATACCCATACGATTGGCGAAGTCCTGCAAACGACAATCTTTGGCAAGGTGTTAACGGCATTAACAATCCCTGCCCACAGGGCTGGCGTTTACCTACTGAGCAAGAAATGACTTTCGAAATGTTTAGTTGGACGCCTGGCAATGCTACAGGTGCTTTCAACTCAACACTTAAATGGACTTTAAGTGGTATGCGAGACCAATGGGGAGATATTTATGAGGATGAAATATCAGGTCAGGTATGGACCTCCAATGCATATAATGTTACTGCAACATATCTTTATTATGATGCAACCTCCTCCAGTTTGAGTAACAACTACAGGGTACACGGTAGAAGTGTCAGATGTATAA
>CAZVOS010000361.1:0-4187 GCA_964628845.1 uncultured Bacteroidales bacterium
TTTCAGAAGAGGGTACATTATTTATAAATTCACAGAAACCAGAAGCAGGGTCTATTATTTTATCAGGTTTATTTAATTTGAGATATATAAAGTTTGAAATCTCTTTCCAGACAATTTGCTTTCTAAATGCACTTACATTCTTAAAGCGATATTCGTATATTTTATCAAAATTCATAACTAGAATCTTTGAGCTAAAGAATTATAAATTTGAATTAAAATATTATTGATGTTGTATTTCCAGTTCCAATCGGGGTAATGGCTTTTAAATTTACTTAGATCGCTAATCCACCAGATATGGTCTCCAATTCTATTGTCCTGAGCATACGAATAATTCATTTTTTTTCCAGTAATTTCTTCACACATTTCGATAGCTTCCATCATCGAACAGTTCGAAAAACGCCCGCCACCAGCATTATAAACTTCTCCTTGTCTGGGGTTTAAATGAAAATGCCACAGCATATTAACAAGATCGAACGCGTGAATATTATCTCTTACCTGTTTGCCTTTATATCCAAAAATTGTATAATGCTCACCTGAAACTGCACACATCATAAGGTAGGACAAAAAACCATGTAATTGAGTTCCTGAATGATTCGGTCCTGTTAAACATCCTCCCCTGAAAACGCCAGTACTCATGCCAAAGTATTTTCCGTACTCCTGAACTAAAACATCAGCAGCAACTTTTGATGCCCCAAACAGAGAATGTTTTGTTTGGTCAATGCTCATCAATTCATCAATGCCATTTTTAAAATAGGGGTGAGTTTCAGATATTTCCCATCTTTTCTCCTGTTCAATCAATGGTAAGTAGTTTGGGGTGTCTCCGTATACTTTGTTTGTAGATGTGTAAATAAAAGTTGCTTTGGGACAATATGCGCGACATAATTCAAGCAGATTTAATGTGCCGTTAGCATTTACTGTGAAATCAGTAATGGGCTCACGTGCAGCCCAGTCATGACTTGGTTGGGCAGCAGAATGAATAATTAACTCTATATCAATATTGTATGAACTAAAAATTTTTTCCAAATCTGTAAAATTCCTAATATCAATATTGAAGTGACTGAAATTGGGTATTGTTTCAGTTAAACGTTTGGTATTCCATTCTGTAGATGCTTTTTTACCAAAAAAGTATTGTCGCATATTATTGTCAATACCTATAATCATGTCAAATTTAAACTGTAAAAATTCAACAGCTTCACTACCTATAAGACCCGATGAACCAGTAATCAAACAAATTTTACTCATAATATTAAAAAAATAAAAATATTAAATATTTAAAACATTATTTAAAGCCTTTTCATTATTTTGTATCCATAAAAAAGTATCCTTGAAAATATCTTGGATGCTCTTTTGAGGGCTCCATCCAATTTCATTAGTAATTTTTTTATTGTCAGTGATATAGATACGCAAATCGCCTGGTCTGTTTTCTGTTTCTGATTCAATATGTAGTTTATTTCCTGTAATTTCTTCACATATTTTCGTCATTTCCAGAAGTGAGATACTGTTTAAAATGCCACCACCCGCATTAAAAATTTTACCATTAAAAATATCTGATTTATGTATTTGTAAATCAATAAGTTTAAAAACATCATCTATGTGAAGTATATCCCTGACTTGCTTACCAAGTCCACCATAACCTATATATTTTAGTGGTTTTTTCCAATAATGTTTAGCCAACCATAAGGTGGCAACACCCTGGTCTGATTTACCCATTTGTCTTGGTCCTGCAATAACACCAAAACGTGTTATAGCGGCTTGCAAACCATAAAATGCAGCATATTCCTGTAAAAATAGCTCAGATGCTAATTTAGTAGCTCCATAAAAAGAGCGTGCACCCTCAAGTTTAAGATTTTCTGAAATCCCCCTTGGTGTAATCCCCGTTTCATTCTGATTTTCAGCAAAAGAAAAACGTGTTTTTTCTTCAATATAATTGGCGTTTTCAATAGCATCAATTGGATAAACCCTGCTGCTAGAAAGGAAAATTAGTTTGGCTTTAAATTTAAAGCATAAGTTAAAACAATTTATTGAGCCGTATAAGTTATTATTTATAACGTAGTTAGGAGATGTGTTTAATCCAGCGAGTACAGATGGCTCTGCTGAGGCTTCTATAAGTGTATCAAAATGTCCTATAGATTCAAAGTCTTCAGCATTCCTGATGTCGCCATGAATAAAATTAATGTCTTTTTCTTTTAAATCCAATAGACTCAGTTCTGAGCCCCTTCTTTTTAAATTATCAAAAGCTGTAATTGTATAATCAGGATATTTTTGCTTTAATTTTAAACATAGTGTAGAACCTACAAAACCTGCTCCTCCTGTTACAATTATTTTCATATTATTTTTTTTACAAAGGTATTAAATATCTTTTTGTTTAAAAACTTTGTTTTTAAACCATTCTGGCAAAGTATGAATAAATAATAAAATCAATAACCCGAATAAAGACCAAATAAAAATATCTTTAATTATTAATATTAATAACCAATCTGAGTTGAGTTGAACAAGATACTTCTCTATATAGATGAACCATAAACATACCAATATTAAGAAAATAGTTAATTTTGAAACCTTTGATAAAACTGATTTTTTTTCTTCCGTCCAAATATATAATTGAGGTATAAGCAAGATTAGAAAAATCAACCTGTACGAATAGTTATTGCCTAAAATAAAGATACCTAAAAAAATTGAAGCTCCTACTCTGAAAAAGTCTAAATTCATATCCTCTAAAATGACTTCAGGAAATAGTAATCCTCTTTTCTTTATTAATGTTATTACCGAAATTATCAGGATAACTGTTACCAAAATATAGGGTATAAAATATGTTTTCTGAAAAACAGTTATATTAGTTTGCTTTAAATATGTTATAAATACTTTCATCCCATATGAATTATACCAATCTTCAGGAGTAGATAATTTGATGATTTTAAGTTCTGAAAATGTAAGAATTGTATAAGCTAGAGAGAATAAAAAAATTATCAATAAATAATTTTTAAATTTTTTTTCTTTGAATTTCAATATTAGTGCACTTCCAAAAATGGGAAATAATTTCAATATAAAAGCTGTTAAAATAAAAAAAACACTTATAAATTTATTCCTGTTAATAAAGATTACAGACAAAGTAATCAAGAATAACATAATAATGTCAATATTACCCCTTTCAAGAGCGAGAAGAATTGTGGGAGATAATAAAAGAAGTAAAATAATAATTATTAATTTGGTATTTGGTTTTTTATAAATGATTACAACATTAATAAAAAATAAAAAAATTAAGAAGATACCTATAGCAATTGTGTGATTACTATTAATATTAAATATGCTGAGATATTGCCATATTCTGGGATAATTTAGAGGCCTTTTCCATGGGTCTGACGGATTGTCAATTAATGGGTCAATGCCTAATTTAACTGTTTCTAAACCTGAAGTTATTACCCTTAAATCTGCAAAATGAGGATACATTATAGGAATATTTAAAAATTTCATTGTCCTGTCGTATCCATTAAATTTAAATAGTATAACATAAGTAATAACAACAAAACAACAAATTAAAATCGTTTTATATCTAGAGGTTATAAAATTATACATAATAGTAAATATCTATTTTTAGATTAGTACCCATTGTTCAGGTAACAGCGTTTCTGTTTTTAAACCCGAATTTTCTGTAAACCATTTTTGAGGCGATACAACAATTTTATTTTCATTTTGATTGAGCCAAGCTCCCCACCAGCTAAATGTGCTGTTTGAAATAACGTTGCTCTTACATTTACTCATTAAATATAAGCTCACAACTGGTTTTTCTAAATCAATAAAGACAGAATTTTCTAAGATTAAGTTTTCTTTAGCCCAGCACAAATCATCAGAAAATATAAAATAAGTAGGTTTAACAATTTTGTTATTAATATAGTTTATAGCTTGTTCATAGTAATTCTTATTTTTTTCTAAATAAATTTCTTTGTTTTTAGGTTCAGATATGTAATCTCCACGCCGTATATGCAATGAAATAGAGTTTGAATTTAAAATTTGATTTAAATATTTATTTTCTGTATCGTCTAAGTCTTTTTTGGGGATTAATTCTTTAAACAAGACAGGTTTTATTTCTTCGAAATAATAAGGGCTTTGCCAGTACCCATCAAGGTAAATATTATTGCCACAATTAAGAATATTTTTATCAAACAAAAAACCTGCTTCTTTTACATAGT
>CAZVOS010000362.1:0-4186 GCA_964628845.1 uncultured Bacteroidales bacterium
CGCTCGCCAAATTCGGCGCGGACGCACTGATATCCGCTGGCGGAAAGACATCCTCGAAGATTTCAAGGGTGCTATTGATGATTATGACCAGGTTATTAAAATTACTCCCACCGATGCTGATGCCTATTATAACAGAGGTCTGGCCAAAATAAAAATGGGTGAATATCCCGATGCCATACAAGATTTTAAACTGGCTTATCAAAACAACCGCTATAATGATGAATATTTCTTTGCTGAAAAAAATCTTCAGATTTTTCTCGACAGTATTACTGCTTTAAATAGCGACATAGAAGCAAATCCAAGAAATAGCGACGCTTTTTCAAAAAGAGGCCAACAAAAAATGAAAGTAGAGCTTTACGAATCTGCCATGGACGATTTTAATAAAGCTATTGAGTTAAATCCTAATGATGCACAAGCTTTTGTTTTAAGAGGTAACATTAAAGTGATTAGGGGTGCCTTTGCCGAAGCTATTGACGATTATAATATGGCTATTTCTAAAGCTCCCAATAACGCTGAAATATATTTTCGCAGGGGCTCTCTTAAGCATCATTTCCCTAAAGATTATGCTGGTGCTATTAACGACTATACTAAAGCCCGCGAATTAGACCCTTCGAATTTATATTACATCATTGCAAATGGCGATGCTAAAACAGCAAGTAAAAAATATAAAGAAGCTTTAGACGATTATACTAAAGCCATTGAAATACAACCTCAAAATATTCATAGTTACCTACGCAGAGGCGATGCAAAAATACTCGCTTACGATTTTTCCGGTGCTATCGAAGACTTTACAAAGGTTATTGAACTCGACCATCTTGAAGCTGTTGCCTATTATAAAAGAGGATTGGCAAAGTTCAGAATTGATATGATTGTGGAAGCTTGCCAGGATTTAAGCCTTGCAGGCGAATATGGATACACAGAAGTTTATAAAATTATTAACTCTTATTGTAACCGTTAATGTTAAGGTTTTTTATGAAAAAAACTTTTATCTTATATTTTATCTTCTTATGCTCTTCTATTGGCCTACACGCACAATTCAACAAATCTTTTATCAATAAATATATAGAGGTTGATTATTTAATTCATACCAACAGGGATGTTGAAGCCCTTGCCATTTTGCTCGACCTTTATAAAACCAATTTGGATAATCCCAATATTAATTTCCTCATTGGTGCCTGCTACATGAACCTCAACCAACAAGAAAAAGCAGAACCCTTCTTATGGAAAGCTCTCCCCTATGCTGACCCACAATATAACCAATTATTTTCAGACACTTCGGCATCTATGTTTACTTATTTCTATCTGGGAATAATTAGCCAAATTAAATACCGCTTTAATGAAGCTATTTACTATTTTAATTTATTTAAATATTATCTCAAATCCGAATATGCTTTCTATCCCCGCTATATTGATTTTGTTTACGAACTCGATCGCTGGATTGCAACCTGCCATAATGCACGAATACACATGGCACATGTACGTAAAATAATTATCGAAAATATTGGTCCGCATGTCAATACCGAATGGCCAGAATATGCCCCTGTAGTATCATCCGATCTGCAAACTCTCTTTTTTACTACACGCCGACCTAATAATGTAGGTGGGCTGAAAGATATTGATGAAAAATACTTCGAAGACATCTGTTATGCCACCTATGACGACGTGGATGAAATTTGGAAAAATGTTGTAAATGTGGAAACGCCTATCAACACTAAAGGACACGAAGCCACTGTCAGTCTCTCACACGATGGTCAGAAACTCTTTATTTATCGCGATGACAAAGGAATTGGTAATGTTTATGTAAGTACTGTTAAAGACAAAGACTGGAGTAAACCTGAAAAATTAACCATTAATACAAACTTCTGGGAACCACATGTATGTTTATCCCCCGATGGTAAAACCATGTATTTTGTTAGCAACCGTCCAGGTGGCTTAGGGGGTACTGATATTTATAAATCGGTACTGCAAACAGATGGGCAATGGTCTAAAGCAGAAAACCTTGGCGACACTGTTAATACAATATTTGATGAAGAATCTCCTTTTATTCTTTCTGATGGCAAAACACTGTATTTTAGCTCTAAAGGACACGACAGTATGGGTGGTTACGACGTTTTTACTTCTGTCCTCGATGAGCAAGGCAACTTCTCAAAACCAGAAAATCTTGGCTTCCCCATTAACACAACCGAAGATGATGTTTTTTATTTCCCTACATCCGATCCCGATGTTATTTATTTCTCATCTGCACGTAAAGAAGGTTATGGTGATATGGATATTTATAGAATTATTATTATTAGTGAAACAGAACAGATTGCCATTTTAAAAGGAAATGTTTTCGACGAAATTTTCTTCAGGCCTGTTAAATCAACTATTTTTATTAAAGAAATTGATGGTGACTTTTCCAGAACACTTCATACCTATCAAAAGACAGGTGAATATTACGTAAAACTTCCTATCGGTAAAAAGTTTTCTGTTATGGTTATAGCCAATTCAAATATTGAAGCCGCTAAAAAAGATTCCTTGTCGGCCACGGGTGCAATATCAGAAATGGATACGATTACATCTGCAACTACAACTTCAGATATTGTTATACCAGCAGATACTGGAACAACTACGAGCAGCAGTACTTCGGGTACCGACTCTTTATCCGGTACTGAACTATTAACAAACCTTGATTCAATAATTGCTGCATCTAATGCTATATATGACACAATTTATGACACAATTGATGTATTGGCAACTGACCTGAATCTGGTTTTCACAAGAATGTACCTTCTGAAAAAACCCAAACCAACTCTTGAGGAAATTGAATATATAGTTGAAGAAGTAGAACTTGATTCCGTGCCTGAAGTTGTATACTTTGAAGATATGACAGATTTTAAAGTCGGTACTAAAATCGTTCTTAAAAATATTCTATACGACTTCGACAAATCTACACTCAGACCCGAATCTATTGAAGAACTTGACAAACTCCTCGAATTTCTTAATACCAAACCAACACTGCGTATAGAAATTTCAAGCCATACCGACAACAAGGGCTCCGCCAGATACAACAAAAAATTGTCGGAAGAAAGAGCTAAATCTGTTGTTACATACCTCGTTAACAAAGGTATAGACATCAACCGCCTTGAAGCTAAAGGTTATGGCTTCGACGAACCTATTGCCACAAACGACACAGATGAAGGCCGTCAGATGAACCGCCGAACTGAGTTTATGATTATCAGTCTTTGATTGGTGTAAAACTTAACCTGAAAAAACCGTTTATTTTTCCCTTTTCATTAACATATCAGAAAATTCTCTGAATGCGAGTTTCTTTTGTTCCGGCACGTCAATTTCTGACAAAGATTCTAATGCCTTGTTTATATAAATATTCATTGCCAGGGTCGTGTGCTCCTGAATGTTTAAGTCATCATAAATTCGGCGTACAGATTCTATTTTCTTTGTGTTGTCTTCCAGAGTAATGCCAAATAATTCACGAAGTTCATTTTCTTGTACAGCATCCGAAAGCTCGAGTGCTTTAAGAAATAAATATGTTTTCTTGTTAGCCACAATATCACCTCCTGTTTCTTTTCCAAAAACTTCTTGTTTACTGTATAAATCAAGTATATCATCTTTAAGCTGAAAAGCAATTCCCAGATTTTCAGCAAAATTATAAATCAAATTTGCATCTTTTTCACTTGCATTTCCAATTACAGCCCCTATTTTTACACAGGCCCCCAATAATACAGCTGTTTTAAGACGTATCATTTCAATATATGTAGCAATATCCACATTATTCTGAACTTCGTAATTCATATCATATTGCTGCCCCTGACATACTTCTATGGCCGTTTTATTAAATACTTTTAATATCGGAACTATATATTTATCCTGTGTTCTAAAAAAATAATTATATGATAAAGCAAACATGGTATCGCCCGATAATATGGCTCTGTTTACATTCCACTTTTTATAAACTGTTTCTTTCCCTCTTCTCAGTGACGCATTATCTAAAATATCATCATGAATGAGTGTAAAATTATGAAAAACTTCCAACCCAATGGCAGGATATATTGCATCATCAATACAACCTCCAAACATATCACAAGCCATTAAAAGCATAAGAGGGCGGATACGTTTACCCCCCAGCGACATGGTATATTTTATAGGTTCAAATAGCTCAATGGGATTACAATCAAAATTCTCTTCT
>CAZVOS010000363.1:0-4183 GCA_964628845.1 uncultured Bacteroidales bacterium
CAACAGGCGGTTCGGGTATATACACCTATCTTTGGTCCAGCGGACAGACTACTCCTGCAGTTAATAATATGGCGGCTGGCACATATACAGTTACTGTAACAGAATTAGAACAACTGCTTTCGCAACCTATGCAGGGGTGCTATACGGGCATGTACTCCGACAGTGTTTCTGCTGACACTTTCAACAGTATGAGTGGAAAAAACCATGCGGCATTTGCACGTTATATAAATGCCAGTAGCACTTACGACTTAACCAATCCCAGCCACTGGGTCTGGGCAAATGAGCTCCTGGCTCAGGGTGGCAGACCGGTTTTCTTTCTCGAACCCCATTTGGGACTAACAAATTTTATAAATGGCACCAACGATGCAGCACTTGAATTTTTTGCCCAGCAATGTGTACAATATTGCAAAACGGTGTATGTAATCTTCGCGCATGAAATGAACGGCTCGTGGTACACCCAATGGGGACAACAGCCAAGCTTATTTATCAGCGCCTTCAGGCATGTACACAATAAACTAAAAACAATAGCCCCTAATGTAAAAATGTGCTGGGTCCCTAACCAGGCTTGGGGATATCCCTGGGGCGGCTCTGGAACAGGGTTAGGATACGATGAGTATTATCCTGGTGACTCATATACTGATATAGTCGGTCTGGACTTCTATTACCGTGATTATATTGAGATAAATGGTGTCAATCCGAATGAAGTTATCAATAACATTAACTATTTAAACTTTTATCAAAAATATTCAGCAGATAAAAACAAGCCGATGATGATAGGCGAAACAGCCCTATTCGATGCCAACTGGGACCCCACACCTCAGGGTAGCCGCATTCCGCTAACACCAGCTCAACTCGTAACTGAAAAAGAAATGTGGGTTAATCAGATGTATAATGTTTCAACACTCTCTCAAACGTTCCCTAACATCAATTTGATATTATGGTTTCATGTAAAAAAAAATGAAACAATGAACACCCAAAGCCATAATTTTTATAATATACTGCATAATTGGAAGGTGCCTTTGCCACCTGAATCAAATCTGTTCAACCAATTAGTAGCCCAGTCATATTTCAAAACACTTCCCATGGCTGATAGTTGTAATTATATAATAGATACAGTAATTATTTCTGAACCACTACTCCCTTTGATTTATGAAGAATCTCACGAAATGTGTCTGGGCGATTCAATTTTGTGGCGCGGCTCATATTATAACAATGGCGGTGTCTACTACGACAGTTTAATATCCACCAACGGCTGCGACAGTGTTTTTGTATTAAATCTTACTGTTAATCCAGTTTATGAGTTTGTTGAAGATGTTGAAATATGCAACGGAGATAATTTTCAGTGGAGGGGTAACATTTATAATACAGCAGGCAGCTATTTTGACAGTCTTCAAACTGTGCATGGTTGTGATAGTGTTTTTATCCTAAATTTAATAGTACATCCATCATATTTATTTACAACACCTGCCCAAAGTATTTGTAATGGTGATACTTTAATATGGAGAGGAAAATATTTAACGAGTATGGGGCCTTATTCAGACACTTTACATACAGTAATGGGTTGTGACAGTATTTTTCGTATTTTTCTTATTGTAAATTCAACATACAAGCATATAGATACCGTTGAAATTTGTGAAGGGCAGAACTTTTTATGGCATGGTCAAAATTGCTCAAGCAATGGTACTTATTATGATTCACTGCAATCTGTAAAGGGCTGCGACAGCGTGTGTGTGCTGCACCTGAAGGTGAATCCTGAATACGAATTTACAGAGAGCCATGAAATCTGTGATGGAGATATATACAACTGGCACGGCAGCACCTACAGCACAGCCGGCACCTATACAGCAAGCTACACTACTGCTAATGGCTGCGACAGTATCTATACCCTTGTGTTAACGGTCAATCCTCTGTATGCATCTACCGAAAGCCACGCTATTTGCGCCGGCGATACCTATAACTGGCAGGGGAGTTCCTACACCACAGCCGGCACCTATACAGCAAGCTACACTACTGCTAATGGCTGCGACAGTTTGTATGTGCTGAACTTAATCGTTAATATAATTGATATTTCACTTACTGTATCTGAACCCATCATAACATCCAATCAAATGAACGCCACATACCAATGGGTAGATTGCCATTTTATGTATGACCCAATTTTAGGAGCGACCAATCAGTCTTATGAAGCTACTCAGAATGGCGAATATGCTGTTATAATCACTCAGGGTAACTGCTCCGACACTTCCGATTGTGTCAGCATTCAGGGGGTTATAACTGAAGTCAATAATAATGCTGTTTGTAGCAGTATGCAAATAAAAATATATCCAAATCCCGCTGAGAATTATTTACAACTTGAGGTAAAGGGCCCTAAACTGGATATGAATTTCGAAATATATAATATGCTGGGTCAGATAGTTTATGCAGGTAATTTTACTGAAAAATGTAATATTAATTTAGAGGGCTTTAACAGGGGCTTTTACCTAATAAAACTTCAATATGATAATACTTTTATAAATAAACAATTCATTATTCGTTAATATTTTTATATTTTTGTTGTTATTTATAAAAAAAAAATCACTGTTGTCCGAAAAAAAATTTTAAATTGATGAAAAGCAGCATTCAAAAAGAGATTTATTATTGTATTCATATTAAGGGATTTGTTTTTTTATGTACTTAATTGCTTTTCAGTAATTTATTTTTCCTCTCATCCTTTATTTATAAAAAAAATTATAGTACAATAGTCATAAGTTTTACAAACAATAATAATAATGTTAAATAAAATTTTTAAAGAAACACCCAAAAACTGGCTTATAGAAAACCCCACAGACGGTACTCAGTTGGTGCTTATACCCGAAGGCGAATTTCTGGCAGGAGGTAAAGGAAATGACGAAGGAAAATGTGACCCATTTCCTGTTATACTGCCTGCTTATTATATGGCATTGCATCCCGTAACCAATGCACAGTACAAAAAGTTTGTGGATGTTACGGGGCACCGCCCTCCCGATGAGGTTGATTTTTATTGGGAAACACCTATATGGACAGGAAAAAACTTTCCTGCCGAAAAAGCCGAACATCCTGTGGTATGTGTAAGCTGGGACGACGCACATGCCTATTGCCAATGGGCGGGCTTGCAATTACCAACAGAACTGCAATGGGAAAAAGCAGCACGGGGCTGCGATGGCAGAGCATACCCCTGGGGCAACGACTGGCTTGATGGGAAGCACTGCCGGTGGGAAGAAAACAAAGGCAGTGAAACCACTTGCAGCGTATGGCAATACCCCACAGGATGCAGCCCCTACGGGCTTTACAACATGGCTGGCAATGTTTATGAATGGTGTGCCGATTGGTACGACTCACAAGCTTACGAACGTTATAAAAAAGGAGACCTTATACAAACAGCAACAGGCAGTGAACGGCTTTTGCGCGGTGGTTCGTGGGACCACAATTACACTTACTACTTCTGCTGTGCCGATCGTAGCTACTGCTACCCTGAATTACGTGTTTCCTTCTTAGGTTTTCGGTGCATCAGGCCTTTTGGCTCTTCCTGAAATAAATTTTAACCCATTAACACACTCACAAACGCCAAATATTTTATTAAAGCCATCTGATCTAGCCATTGAAATCATTGAAAAAAGTAAGGGTATAAAGGGTATAACTATTTCAGTTGGCGAGCCTTTCGACCAAGCCGAAGGTTTATTAAGCTTAATAAGTTCAGTAAGAGAAAAAACCGAATTGTCGGTTATTCTATTGTCGGGCTATACATACCAGTTACTTGAAAATAAACCGCATTTTTCAGATATTATAAAACACATAGATGTTTTAATTGCCGGTCCCTATCAGGAGAAAAACAAAACAGCCACACATTTAGCCGGCTCCTCAAACAAAACTTTTCATTTCTTTACAAATTGTTACTCTATAAGCTACTTTGAAAATATCCCCCCTGCCGAGATTTATATTAATGCTGATGGTCATGTTTTATTTAGTGGTATAGAAAAAATACATTAAGCTTCATATCTCACTAAAATTTTAGGAACTTAAGTTGTTATATTTTTTAATAAAGTTGTATTAACAATATGACAAGGATAATTTTTTTTCTAAATCTTAATAAAAAATGTTATTTCTTATAAAAATTTCCTTATTAACTAAGTATAAAACAATTTTATAATTAAACACATGAAAAATA
>CAZVOS010000364.1:0-4173 GCA_964628845.1 uncultured Bacteroidales bacterium
GTTTGGACATGCAGTAGGGGGTTCTGGTTCATATACTTACACATGGGAGCCATCAAATTATCTTCAGACAAATAATGTACAAAATCCCTATACTCTTAACTTGGCACAATCGACTGTTTATACTTTGACTGTATTTGATAATTTTACTGGTTGCCATAGTTCAGACATCGTTCAGATAATAGTTTACGGAGGGCCATTGAGTGTTGCTGTAAGCAGCAATTTATACAGTATTTGCGGAGGGCAATCGGTACAATTAAATGCTTTACCTACAGGAGGTAATGGTCAATATGCTTTTAACTGGACGCCAAACACCTACATCAACGATGCGACAATTTACAATCCGGTGGCTACACCTGGTGTTACTACAGAATATACTGTTGAGGTTGAATCAGGAGGTTTAACGGCAACAAATTCGTTGTTAATTACAGTTTATCCTCAAACCGGCAATGCTGGTGTTATAACAGGAATTTCTTCGGTATGTCAGGGAGAAACGGGTGTACTGTTTTCGGTACCACCTATTGCCAATGCCACTAATTATTACTGGACAGTACCTTATGGTGCTACTATAGTATCCGGTGGCAATACCAATAATATCATGGTAAACTTTTCTCTCAATGCTACTTCAGGGAATATATCTGTTTATGGAGGCAATGTATGTGGTTTCGGTGGGGCTTCGCAGAATTTCTGGATAAATGTGAATCCTATACCTAATGTATCTGCGGGGCCAGACCAGCAGATAATATCTGGAATTAACACCAGTTTATTTGGTTTGGCATCAGGTGGTTCGGGTGCTTATTCTTTCCTGTGGACCCCTGAAAGTTTATTATTAGATTCTTCTGTTCTTAATCCCATAACAATTGCATTAAGCTCGTCTCAGATATTTACTATATACGTTACAGATACAGTTAGTGGTTGTGTTAACAGCGATTATATGAAAGTGATAATTTGTAATGGGCCTTTAAGTGTCGATGCTTTTGCTAACAATACCGACATTTGTTACGGACAGACAGTTCAATTAGATGCCCTTCCATCAGGTGGTAATTGTGTGAATGGTCTTTATAATTGGACATCAATTCCTTCAGGTTTTTCATCTACCTTAGTTAACCCTGTAGCCAGTCCTACAGTGACAACAACATATATTGTAGATTATAACGATGGTTCAAATATAGCCACCTCATCGGTAGTTATAACAGTTAATCCCCTTGTTGATGATGCGGGTCAGATACAAGGGCCGAGTTCTGTTTGTCAGAATTCAGGCACGATAAGCTATTCTGTACCACCTATAACAGGTGCTACCCATTATTTCTGGACATTCCCGCAAGGCACCATCATTCTTTCGAACCCTGACAGTAATGTTGTAGAAGTACTGTTTACAGATATCTCACAAAGTGGTTTTGTAAGTGTTTATGCCAGTAGTTTCTGCGGTATTGGCGGTCCTTCTTTACCATATCCTGTTGTTGTAAAGCCACTCCCTGGACCAGCAGGTTATATTACAGGCCCGACTTATATGGCAAAGAACAATATTGCACAGTTTACAGTACCACCTATACCTGGTACATATTATTACTACTGGGTATTACCCTACGGAGCTGTTATATTATCAGGAGCAGGAACCAATTCTATAACTGTTGAATTTACCGATGACTCCAAATCAGGTTTTATTTATGTATATGGGATGAATTCCTGTGGTATGGGAGACCCATCGTACGACCACTTACTGACTATTATCACAAGTATTGCTGAGCTGTATGATATTAATCTTAAACTATACCCCAATCCTAATAAGGGTGAATTCACACTAGAAATAGAAGCTTCTGATGAAGATAAATATGAGATGAAGGTGTTAAATCTTTTTGGCAGTGAAGTTTATGCTATTGAAATAAACAAATCTCTAAATCGTTTAAATCTAAGTCATCTGCCTAATGGCATGTATTATTTAACACTGCGTAATGATAAAGTAAAAATAATTGAAAGATTTGTGATTGTGAAATAGTCCTACTTGAGCATCATAAGGAAATTCACTTCTTTTTCTGTAAGTGTTCTCCATTTGCCTCTGGGCAAATCTTTCTTAGTTAATCCTGCAAATGATACCCTGTCGAGTTTAACGACATTATACCCCATACTTTCGAAGAGGCGTCTGATAACACGATTTTTTCCGGAATGTAATTCAACACCAATTTCCTTTTTGTCGGAAGCATCCTGAACATATGATATTTTATCCACATCCACAATACCATCTTCGAGTTCTACTCCTTCTATTATTTTAATCATATCCGCTTTAATCAGGTTCTTGTCGAGTGAGACATGATATAGTTTTCGGACATTATATCTGGGATGTGTAAGTTTTTTGGCAAGGTCACCATCATTGGTAAAGAGTAGAACACCCGTTGTATATCTGTCCAGACGCCCTACAGGATAAATTCTTTCGTTGCAGGCTTCAGCCACAAGCGATAAAACAGTTTTTCTGTTATGAGTATCTTCAGAGGTGGTAATATAATCTTTAGGTTTATTAAGAAGGATATAAACTTTCTTTTCATTTTTAATTACTTTGCCATCAAAAGCAACCCTATCTTCGGGCATCACTTTGGTTCCCAGTTCAGTAATTATTATACCGTTAACACTCACATTACCTGCCTGTATAAGCATATCTGCTTCTCTTCTGGAACAAATACCAGCATTGGCAATATATTTATTAAGTCTGGTACTTTTATCGGTAGAATTTTTTTTCAGTTCTTTGCTGGTATGCTGTTCTTTTTTGTTTTTAAATGGTTTCTTAAAGTTTTTTTTATAAGGTGAAGGATTATTCCCTGATTTTTTTTCATCAGAAAACTCATTTTTTTTGTTATATTTTTCTTTTAACTCTGATTTTTTTGGTTTCATTTGGTTTTTTTAAAGTGTTGGATAAAAAGCATTTTTGAGGTGTTCTAAATGGTGATTATTATCAATTATAACCACAGAAATAATATCGAAACGCGTTTCTTTAGAAATATTAAAGCAATTGAGGTAGAAATCGGCGGCTTTAACAAGAAATTTTTGTTTTTTGGGTGTCACTGTTTCGTGGGGTTGTGCTTCAAAAAAAGAGGAACGGGTTTTTACTTCACAAATGATTATTTCCTTTTCAGTTTCAGCAATAATATCAATTTCATTCTTTCCAAAAAACCAGTTGCAATGACGAATTTTATAACCGTTATCTGCCAGGTATTGCCTTGCAAGTTCTTCTCCCATTTTTCCTAGCGTATTATGTTCGGCCACAGTTTTTTTATTTGCAAAGTTACATTATTTCGGCCACAACAAAGGTACTTCCCCCTACAAAAATCATATCTTCCTTTGCGGCATTATTATTTGCTGCTTCAAAGGCCTCTGCTACTGAACTATACGCGGCACCCTTCAAGTTGAATTCAGAAGCCAACTTTATCAATGTATTAACATTTAAACCACGCGGAATATCAGGGGTACAAAAATAATATAGGGCATTCTGGGGCAATAATGTCAGAACCGCACTTAAATCTTTATCCTCAACACAACCAAAAACAATATGTAGTTTCTTAAAAGGAAGGGATTTAAACTGCTGTGTAACTTCATGTATTCCTGCTTCATTATGAGCAGTATCACAAACGGTTAGAGGTTTTTTACGAATTATATGCCAGCGTCCCTTCAACTTTGTATTTATGAATACATTTTTAAAGCCATCCTCAATATGTTTGTTCATAATCTTTAAACCACAAGAATTTATTTTTTTTATAGTGCAAAGGGCAGTTATGATGTTTTTCTTTTGATAGAACCCCAATAAAGGACATAATATATTGTAAATTTTTTGTGTATTTATATCGATAATTTCAAAATATGCATAATTAGATTTCGGAAAATTATTTTTGTAGGTATCCAGATTGAATAATTGGTCTGCGAAGAATAATTCTGCATGTTGTTCCTCTGCTTTATGTTTAAAAACAGACATAACTTCTGCTTGTGTTTCACCCACAATAACAGGAACATTATTTTTAATGATACCTGCTTTTTCTTGAGCAATTTCCTGTAAAGAATTCCCGAGAAGATACTGATGGTCGTAAGAGATGTTAGTAATTACAGACACTACAGGAGTTATTATATTGGTAGAATCGAGCCGGCCACCCAGTCCTGTTTCGATGATGGCTATATCCACATTTTGTTCAGCAA
>CAZVOS010000365.1:0-4172 GCA_964628845.1 uncultured Bacteroidales bacterium
AAGTATAATGCTTAATGTGATATACAAAAAAAAGATATTGTATTTAATAAACAATAAGTAATTAATGTTTTCTAATAATTGGAGAAAAAAATGAAAAAATATATGATAGTTGGAAATTGGAAAATGAATAAAACAATTGAAAGCTCTGTAAATTTCGCAAATGACATTATAAGAAATTTGCAATCTAAAGAACAAGAAAAAGTTGATATTGTTTTAGCACCATCATATATTTCATTAAATAAAGCAGGGTCATCACCGTAACAAATCGTTTGGTTGGGTTGAATAACGCCTGGGATAAAAATGAGACAAACAGTAACATGAACAATATTCGATAAGGCACTTTGACCGCTTGATGTGGCTTCTCTCCTGAAACAGGTTTGTTGAGTCAAGGGTGTGGGATGAGTATAAACATTTCCTGTAGCGCCACTGATATTACTCCAGGCGCCAGAGCATCCTGGCTGTATTTGCCATTGATACGTATAGGTTCCACTACCACCTGTAGGAGTAGCATCGTTTGTAAAAGCAGCAGGTGTGGTATTATGGCAAATGGTCTGGTCGGTTCCAATAGTTCCCCCTGTAACTTCCCCCTGTACAATAACCGTTATGGTATTTGAATTTACAGAGCCACAAGAATTGGTAGCTACACGTCTGAAGCAGGTATTTTGTGTTAAATTACTTGGATAATTATATGTAGAGCCATTAGCCCCTCCTATATCACTCCATGCACCAGAACAACTAAGTTGCATCTGCCATTGATACGTAAGGGAGCCAGTACCACCTGTTGGAAGAGATAAATTAGTAAATGTTGAAGGCGATGTATTGTAGGGTATTGTTTGGTCAGAATCAATTTCTCCTCCTAAAAGTTGTTCATATACGGTTACTTGTAGTGTGTTTGAGTAAACAGTACCGCAAATATTTGTAACTCTTCTTCTGAAACACGTTTTTTGAACAAGACTTACTAAATAATTACAAGTTGAATTGTTAGCTCCGGTTATATTCGACCAAGTACCGGTACAGTTGGCTTGCTTTTGCCATTGGTAAGTGTAATTGCCAGTTCCCCCTGTCGGAAGGTTTGTACTTGTAAATATACCAGGTGTAGAATTATAACAAATACTTTGATTATCAGCTATTGCACCTCCAGTAAGCTGAGGATAAACAGTTAAGTTCGCATTTTCTGAAGTGTCAGGATATATGCCACAGGAAATACCCGAAACAATACAGCGATAAAAATAATTATTACACGAATATGGTATGTTGGAAATTTGTAATGTGTCGTTTGTGCTGCCGTTATAATTGGGAGTTGTACCACCATCATTAACATTATTCCACGAAATACCGTTATGTATTTGCCATTTATATGTAAGTGTGCCTCCCATTGTAATTACTGAAAAGGAAGCATTTCCACCAATGCAAACAGCCGTATCCTGAGGCGAAGTAACAATACACTGTGCAACAGCATAAATATGTATCATACAAAAAATGAGCAGTAAAAACACGCTTTTTATTATTGCACAAGTCCATATCTTTTGTTTGTTGACAGGCATTTATAACCGATAATTAAGTTTTTTATAAAGCAAATTTATATGTTTATAAGGAAAAAACAAATATATAAAATATTTAGTTATGTTAATCAAATGTTAAAATTATTTTTTTAATTTTTCTTCAAGTCCCACTTTATAAGCCAAATCTTTTTCCTGAAAAAAAACGCTCAAACCTTTGGTATGTCCCAGAGCTTTATTAACACATTTAATTGCTTTATTTAAATGACCTTGTTTTTCGAAGATTTTAGCTTGCAAGATAAAAGGTTTTCTTTTGTGCCAATATTCAGTACTTTTACTAAGTTCCAACACCCAATCGTAATTTGATTTTTTTAGTTCGTTCATTTCTTTTGTAATTTTTTTTAAATCATTCAGATTGTTTGCAATTTCAACTTCGCATAACCACCTGTTTACAATTGTATTGATGTAACTTAAGTAATCATTGTACGAATTGTTTTCAATAAAATATTTTTTAAATAATTCCGATGCCTTTATAAAAAAAACGCATGCCTCAGCCCATTGTTCTTTTAAATAATAATCATAACCTAAGTTATTAATGTCTAGTGCATTAATGGTGCCTGAGTTTTCAATTTTATAGGTCAGCACTTCAATGGCTTTATCATACAGGTTTTGGTTTTCGTACAAACGATGAATAATTTTTACATAATGCCACTTTTTTTTATTTTTAATATAATCCCAAAGCTCTGCTATGCACGGGTTTAATAGTTCTAAAACTGTGTTGTGGTCTCTGCCATACGTTCTTTTAAGTTCGTCTTTAATATGTATATTAAGTATTTTCAATATTTTTTCTTTAACAGCATCAGAAATGTGCTTATTTATTATTGGGTTTGTTTTATTTACAAAAACATTATTAACGATTGGGCAAATATTTAAAAAATTATCTTTATTGTTTCGTAGGTCTTCAATTATTTTTCTTTCTTCTTCCATAGAGTCAAAAACATCAACCGGCTTGGGCTTATTCTGAAATAATAAATATTTTTTTATATCAATAATATCATTGTCGTAAAATAGTTCATGCATAATTTTTGGATTTTATGTTTTTATATGTTGTTGTTTTTCGTATTTTGGCCATTCGAGTAGCCATTTTGGTACAAATTTTTTATAACTATTCTGCCTTTGCCCCATTATAGATTCGATTTTTTCTAATAACTGTTCATCCATAGAACCATTGGTTGTTTTTATATTATATTTTTTTTTAATAACATCAACATAATCCTTTGGAAAGTTTTTGAGAGATGTAATGTTTATAATAATATTTTTTTTACTGGCGTCATCAAAAATTACTTTATCGGGTATATAATTATCGGGTACTATAATAGTAACTTCTCTTGTTGCAAACTGAATAGCAGCTCTTACAAGACTTGTATGCCATGGGTTTTGTGTCAGGTCAATATTATAATCGAAAAGAAACAAATCGAAGAAGTCGTTGATATGAACGTCTTTATAAAAATTATGAATTAAAGGTAATTTATTGTAATCATATTTTTCGATGAATGCGGCTTGTTGTCTATAATTAAAAAAAGAGGGCATAAAATTTACAACACCTTTATGATGTATTATCTGATAAATAGATTTTTCTTTATTATTATTCGGAATATATGAGTAAGAAATGGAAGTGCAATATTTTTTAAAATTCATTTTTTGCAGAAACTTTTCTTTATTAATGATATAATTTATGATATCTGATTTGTTGCGTGTATGAACATGCCATTTATAATATTTATTGTATGAGATGTCGAACAACCATACAATAGGTTCGAGGTAAAAAGTATTATCGCTGTAAGCGCGAGTATATTTGTATAAATTTTCTTTAACATAAATTTTATTATGATTTTTTGCATAGCTTTTAATAGTGGCTTTAATATCAATTCCGTCTAAAATATTTCCTGTAAATTCAATGCTTTGCGAGTTTTTATAGTCAGTTATAAAGCGTGCCTGAAGCGAGAGTGCTGTTTCGAGATAATTAATAGGTTGCCATGGAACAATAGTTGAATTGTTGTCAGTTTTTAAATGCTGTAATGTTTCATCATTTTTATTTCTACAGTTAACCCTGTATAATGGAAAGAAATCTGTTCTATTATCTATAAAATTAAACATAGAATTGTAATAGATTGAAGAACTATAAAAGGGTTTACCTTTTTTATTGTCGGGATAAATGCAATAAGTTTTTTGCCGTTCAAAATTGCTGAAAGGATAAAGTTTGTAAACAGGCAAGGTATTGTGTTTGCTGTTACAAGCCCATTCAATATTTAAAAATTGTTTTTTTACATAAATTGAAAACTGATTACTCATTATTGCTTTGCAGGCGTCCATAATGGTAATTAAATCGGGTATGGGTTTTAATCTGAGTTTACAGAGGTTTGACAAATATGCTTGAAACACATCAAACAATAATGCATCTTCTTTTTTTACATTATCTGTGTCTTTACAATTATGAAAATAGTTTTTAAATATTTTTTTCATCGTTTTGTCATAAAACAATTCTGCTTCATTGATATGCCATGTGCCCTTAAGCCGTTTTCTGTTAAATGAATCGGTTAAAATAGGGAAAATATCCATATATTTATAGGCAGCAAGGTCGGGGTCTAAAACTTTTTCTATGTAAGTACCATC
>CAZVOS010000366.1:0-4167 GCA_964628845.1 uncultured Bacteroidales bacterium
CGATATCCCAACAGCGATATATAAATCAGGAGCAATAATTTTACCTGTTTGTCCTGTATGTTCGCTGTGAGGTCTCCAGCCCTCGTCTGAGACTGGGCGTGAGCAAGCTGTAGCACCACCAAGTAAAGCGGCCAATTCTTCTATACCTGCCCAGTTTTCGGGACCTTTCATACCTCTGCCACCAGATACAACAATTTCGGCATCGGTAAGCAAGATTTTTCCTGTTACTTTGTTTACTTCAGTAACATTGGTTTTAATGGCCAGATGGTTTAAATCTGGAGTAAGCGTCTCAATATTGGCAGTTAGTGGATTTTCAAAAATGCCAAAACTGTTTTGAAGCAATGTAAGAATGCGTACAGGTGTTTTAATACTCACATTTGCAAGGGCATTAGATGTATAGCACTTTTTTGTAACTGTAAATGGCTCTATTTGAGAGGGTGCAGATAAAACACCCGTTACCAGGCCAGCTTTAAGTTTAACTGATAAGCGTGGTGCCAGAGCTTTGCCATAATTGTTATGGGCAAAAATGATAAGATTGGCTTGTTCCTTGTCAACAGCTTGGGCAATAACAGCATTGTACGCTTGATTATCAAGGATTTTGAGTTTATCGGCTGTAACACTGAGTATTTTGGAGGCGCCATAAGTGGCAAGTTTATTTAACTCATCATCGGCCACATTTCCAATAGATAGGGCTACAACATGTGTATTTAATTTTTTGGAAACTTCAAAAGCATAAGAAATAAGTTCAAAGGATAATTTTTTGAATTTTCCGTCCCAGTTTTCGGTATATACTAATATTGACATATTATTTAAGTTTTAATGGATTATACAATTATTAAATTAATTTAGCTTCGTGGTGCAACAGGCGGACAAGTTCTTTAACATTGTCAGGGTCAATTTTTTTACAAGCGGCTTTTGGTTTGGGCAGGTCAAAATTCTGGCAAGAAGTCAGTGTATCAATTGTGACTGGTTCTAGCACCTGAAGCGGTTTTGATTTAGCCATCATAATGCCTCTCATGTTAGGGATGCGTGGTTCTTTAGCAATACCTTTCTGAACAATAGCTACAAAAGGATGTTGAATTTCAAGATTTTCTTGGCCACCATCAATTTCGCGTTTGAGTTCAATTTTACCATTGTTAATATTTATGAATGACACTGCCGAAACTGAGGGAAGGTCAAGCATTTCTGAAAGCATAGCCCCTACGGAGGCACCATTATAATCACTTGATTCTATACCACAAAGGATAATGTCGTAATTATCTTTTTTTATTACCTCAGCTAATTGTGCAGCAACCTGATAGGCATCGAGAGGTTCTGTATTGATACGAACAGCTTTATCGGCACCAATTGCGAGGGCTTTTCTGATAGTTGGTTCGGCATCTATCATGCCCACATTCATCACTGTTACGTTCTCGATACCTGCCTGAGCATCTTTAAGGTCTAGAGCTCTGGTAAGAGCCAGTTCATCCCATGGATTAATAATCCATTGTACACCTGATTTATCGAAAGTTGTATTGTTGTTAGTAAATTTAATTTTAGTTGTCGTGTCGGGCACGTTACTGATACAAATTAATACTTTCATGTGTTTAGATTTTTAGATTATATTTTAGTTTTAAGAATAATTAATTAGTAAAAAATTGTTAAAGAGGATATATGGGTATAAAGGCATAAAAATGATGAGTAAAAATGTTTGTATAAAATAGGTGGAGAATTGTTATTAAATTCAAAAAAGAATGGCGTATTTCCTTTATACCCATATTTCCCATATACCTATATTAATTTACTTTAAAAGCGATCTTGAAATAACAATTTTCTGTACTTCAGAAGTTCCTTCGTAAATTTGAGTCAGCTTGGCTTCGCGCATGAGTCGTTCTACGTGATATTCTTTCACATATCCATAGCCGCCATGAATCTGAACGGCTTCGGTAGTAACTTCCATAGCTATATCGGCACAATATTGTTTAGCCATAGCGCTCATAGTGCCATAAGGCAGGTGTTGGTCTTTAAGCCATGCAGCTTTTAGGCAAAGGTTGCGGGCATTTTCAATTTTAACAGCCATATCAGACAGTTTAAAAGCAATGATTTGGTGGTTAAAAATTTCTGTGCCAAAAGCTTTTCTTTCTCTCGAATATTTAAGCGCTCTTTCGAATGCACCTGATGCAATGCCCAATGCTTGTGAGGCAATGCCTATACGGCCACCATCGAGTGTTTTCATAGCAAATGAAAAACCAAAACCATCATCTCCAATGCGGTTTTCTTTAGGGACTTTCACGTCGGTAAACATTACCGAATGTGTGTCGGAACTTCTCATGCCCATTTTATCTTCATGAGGTCCCAGTGTTACTCCTGGTGTATCCTTATCAATAATAAGTGCATTGATGCCTTTATGTTTTTTATCGGGATGTGTTTGAGCAATGACGAGGTAGATAGAAGCACAGTTGGCGTTTGTTATCCAGTTTTTAGTACCATTTACGAGGTAGTAATCGCCCATATCTTCGGCTGTGGTGCGTTGTGAAGTGGCATCGGAGCCGGCTTCGGGTTCTGACAAAAGAAATGCACCGATTTTCTCACCTCTGGCGAGAGGTTTAAGGTATTTCTCTTTTTGTTCTTCATTGCCAAATGTTTCGAGACCCCAGTTGACAAGTGAGTTACATACAGACATAACAACGGCTGTAGAAGAGTCTATTTTTGAGATTTCCTCCATGGCTAACACATACGAAACAGTATCCATGCCTCCGCCGTCGTATTTAGGGTCGGTCATCATGCCCAAAAAACCCAGCTCTGCAAGCATTTTAATCCTGTCGGCAGGGAAGATACTGTGGGTATCTCTTTCTATAACATCGTGGAGCAATTCACGTTCTGCAAAATCTTTTGCAGCTTGTTGAATCATTTTTTGTTCTTCTGTAAATTCAAAATTCATGGTAAATAATTTTTAAGTTAATATAAAATAAATAAAAAATAAACTATAAGAAAATTAGTTTCATACAAAGTACAAACCTATAAAAAAAAATTAAATAAAAATATATTTTCGTCATTTGAAAAATATTTTTTTTCATTTTGTCTTGAATTTCCTTAACTATGAAGTTATCTATTGAAGAACATTAAAAATAAAAGATGACATTTTATTAAGTACCTCATTTTGAGCTTCAAAATGCGGCACATGACCACAATCAGAAATAAAAATAATTTCCAGTTGTCCTTTAATGTGTTCCAGTTTAACAGCAAGTTGTTTTACAGAGCCATAGCGGTCGTCCTTGCCTTGTATAGCCAATACAGTTGCAGTAATGGAAGTAAGGTAATCTTTGATATGCCAATTTTTCTGTTCTTCTTGCAGCCAGTAATTACTCCATGAATAAAACATATTATTTGTTTTTTCCTGATGAAACTTAGTCAATAATTTTTTCAATCCGCCATTTTCATATTCTTTAACCACTTTACGGACGCCATTTAATGTTATCTTTTCACAAATTACATGGTCGGCTTCGGTGATTACAGCGAGGGTTTTCTCTTGAAATTGCGAAGCAAAAAGGAGGGCAATAGTACCGCCATCGCTGTGACCTACAAGAATTATTTTTTCATTTATTGCTATTTTTTTAAGGAGTTCGGGCAAGAAAATAAAAGCTTCATCGGGCATATAAGCTGATGTTCTATACTCATTAATGGCTTGGGACTTGCCATAGCCATAGCGGTCGTAAACAAGGGCAGCACAATTGGTTTTTTGACTGAGCTCTTCAGGAAAGTTACGCCACTGAGCTGTGCTCCCCAAGCCCTCATGTAGAAAAACTAGTACAGGTATGTTTTTTCTTCTGAAATTTTTATTTATTAATTCATAATAAATATCTTTACTATTAATTTTTATTATATGTGATTCCCTACTCATCTGATAAATATGTTTGGAGCTTATGACGTTTTAAGCGTTTAAAATTAATAAAAAACAAGATTTAAACCCATATTTATTTTAAAGATTTTTTTTGTGTAAAAAATTAATATTCCTATTTTTGTTAAAAATTAATCCATTATGAGAAAGTTCTTATACCCATTCGTAACATTATTATTTTTAGTATTTATAACAAATGCTCAGACAATTAAAATGAGTGAATTTCAGAGCAAATACCACATGCTCGATTCTGCAGAGTTATATGTTCCAAGAATTGCAGGTAAATCTTT
>CAZVOS010000367.1:0-4160 GCA_964628845.1 uncultured Bacteroidales bacterium
CAACCAATGTAGAAGCAGAGTTGCGTAAAATAGGGCTGAAGCTTATTAATGTAAACGTAACCGACATTCGAGATGAGTCGGGGTATATAGAAGCCCTTGGAAAAGAAGCGGCTGCCAAAGCTATAAATGAGGCAATTGTTAGTGTTGCCGAACAGGAAAAAATGGGAGAAAGCGGAAAAGCCGAAGCAGATAGAGATAAAGATATTAAAATAGCTCAAGCCCAACGCGACAGGGATATACAAATAGCCAATGCCGTAAAAGAAAAAGAAATTCAAATTGCCATGGCTGTAAAAGAAGAAGCCATTGGAAAAGCCGATGCAAATAGAGATACTCGTGTACAAACATCACTTGCAAATGCCACTGCTGTTGAAGGAGAAAATACTGCGAAAGTTACTATTGCCAATTCCGAGGCACTTCGTAGGGAAAAGGAAGCAGAGGCACTGAAATTGGCTTTTACAGCCGAAAAGGTTCAGGCAGCAAAAGCACTACAAGAATCATATATTGCTGAAAAACTGGCCGAAAACGAAAGAGCAGAACGCGAAAAATCAACACAAATGGCTAATGTTATAGTACCTGCCGAAATTCAAAAACAAAAAGCCATCATAGAAGCACAGGCCATTGCTGAAAAAATACGTGAACAAGCAAAAGGTGAAGCCGATGCTATCTTTGCTAAAATGGAAGCCGAAGCCAAAGGTCTTTTCGAAATTCTGACCAAACAGGCCGAGGGCTACGACCAGGTGGTTAAAGCTGCCGGTGGCGACCCCACAAAAGCGTTTCAGTTGCTCCTCATAGAAAAACTCCCCGAACTTGTTAAAACTCAGGTGGAAGCCATCAAGAATATTAAAATTGATAAACTTACGGTATGGGATTCAAATAATGGCGGCAGCGACGGTAAAACATCCACAGCCAACTTTATGTCGGGTTTAATGAAATCGGTGCCACCCCTTAACGACCTCTTCGAACTTGCAGGCCTTAACCTGCCCGAATACCTTGCCAGACAAAAGGAGATAACAGCCAAAACAACCACATCACCTCAACCTCCTAAAAAGGAAAAGAAAGAAACACCGAAGGAGGATAATAAGTCCGAAGAAAAAACTGAATAACCTCTTGCTGTTTTAACATTTCGTTAACAAAAAATAAATTTGTTGCAATTTTTTTGTAATTTTATAGCAACGTATTTTTTAAAAAACGTATTATTTTTTAAATTTTAAAATATGAAGTTAAAATTATTACTTGTAACAATTTTGCTATCAGCTAGTCAGATAGTTACTTCCCAGCATCTTATAGATTTTCACATACCCCCTTGCCCATGGGTACACACACCCACAATAAATGTGGATAATGATGTTAAACTCTATCCCAACCCTACAAATGGCAACTTATATGTTGAAACTGGCTTGTTTTCAATTGATGCCCAATCGGAAGTTGAAATTTTTAATGTTTACGGGCAGAAAATATTTTCGGAACTAATCTATCAACAAGAAGAAAAATTACTCATTATTGATGTCAGTAAGTTTTCTAAAGCCGTTTATATTTTGAGATTAAAAACAGCAGAAAAAAGTATCGAAAAACAGTTTGTTATTTATTAAAATATTCAAAAATGAAAAGAATAACAACATTAATATTGACAATTGGTTTGTTTTGTTTTACATTACAAACTAAACATTCTGAGGCCCAGGTTTTATATTGCGAAGGAGATTCTATACTCCTTAATGCCCTTGATTATGTATCGGGCGATTTACAATGGCAAGTATCTGTGGATAATGTTATCTGGACTGATATACCGGGTGCCACTGCGCTTACTTATATGATTTACCCTGTTGTGTCAAATTTTTACCGCTTATTGATAACTGATACCGCTTGTATGTACCCTTATCCCACTGTTTCGCAATATGTTTTAGTAGTTTCTTTGCCATCGCAGGCAGATGCAGGTACTGATATGCTGAATTTGTCTGGAACAAATGTGGTTTTAAGTGGAAATAACCCTGCTAATGGTACGGGTACTTGGACAATAACAAGCGGTAACGGAGGGAGTTTTGATAATGCCAACAGCCCCACTGCTCTTTTTAGTGGGATTGCTGGAAATACCTATACATTAAGATGGACTATTTCTAATGCCTGTGGCAGTAATTATGACCATGTAGATATTAGTTTTTTAAATCAGTTTAGCTGTGGTGATTCAATACTTGATGTGAGAGACAATCAGAAATATCCCACAGTGGCTATCGGCACACAGTGTTGGATGAAAACAAATCTGAATTACGGTCAAATAATTAATACTTCTACAGCCCAGACCGATAACAGCATTGCCGAAAGGTATTGTTATGATAATAACAATGTGAATTGTGACATCCATGGTGCTTTGTATCAGTGGGATGAAGTGATGCAATATACGCTTACTGAAAGTGTTCAGGGTTTATGTCCTGATGGATGGCATATACCTAGCGACAACGAATGGAAAGAATTAGAAATGGCTTTAGGCATGAGCCAGCAAGAAGCTGACATGGTAAATACATGGCGTGGTATAGGTGTTGGCACCTCTCTCAAAACAGGGGGTGCTTCGGGTTTTGATGCTGCATTAGGTGGCGGTTTATGGGGAGCAGGTGGCTCTTCAATGTTTATTAATCAGATGTATTACGTGTGGACATCAAGTGAATATGGAACTTATGCATGGCGCAGATGTCTGAGTGCTACAGATAACACAGTAGGCAGATGGAATACTTTCCCGAAAAATTATGGTTTTAGCGTAAGATGTGTAAAAAATTAATATTTATGAGAAACATACTATTTGGATTATTGTTTGGCGTTTTTGCAACAGCTTGCTTTTCGTGTAAAAAGGACAATAACAACAATAACAATAACAATCAAACCCCTTTGGTTTTTTCTGAATTGAAAGCTGATAACGACACTATAATAGGTGGTACTTCAACTTATGTAAGGGCCACAGCTACAGGCGACGGACTTGTATATATGTGGCAGGCCACAGCAGGAGATATTCTTGGTTCAGGTGCAGTAGTTCAGTATGCAGCCCCACCTTGTGTTGTAGGTGCTAACCAAATTAGCTGTACTGTAAAAGACAGTGGCAACAATACCGCTTCTAAAACAATTACAATTGTGGGTATTTAAAAATTATTAGGTATGCGCTGTTTTAAATGGCTTTCTATTGTATTTTTTTTATTTTTTTTTGCTGAAATTCATGCCCAGTGTTTTGGTTCTCCCGGCAATCCCATTGCAGGAAGTGCCAATCTCGGAGTTTTGATTAAAAAATCGTATAGAGCCATCATTTTTTATAAACATGCTGAATTAACAGGGTATAGAAGAGGCGATGTAAAAACACCCTATCAATATGTAAAAAGAGCCCATTACAATTATGCTGGCTTTAATATGGGATACGGATTAACAAAAAAAATTTCGCTTGATGCCGATATGGGATTTTATATTAATAAAACACAAGAATATGCCATAGCCGATTTTACACACAATGCTTATGGCCTATCCAATGGCTCTGCAGGCATTAAGTATAATTTTTATCTCGATAATGTAAAAAAACTGGAATATACGGCGGGTATTAATGCTAAATTCCCTTTTGCATTTGAACCTATGGTAACAGATGGCGTTGTACTGCCTATTGATGTACAGCCCTCAACAGGTAATTTTGGTTTAATAGCACAGTCTTTTTTTGTAAAACAATTTCCCGAGAAAAGTGTACGCTTAATCATCATCAACCGTTACGAAAAAAACTTTAACGAAAACCGTCAAGGTTATACCTTTGGTGATGGCTTATCCTCTTCCGTATTTGTTTCAAAACATTTATGGTTGAAGTGGACATCTTTATTTAAAGATGTTACGGCCATACTGCAACTGCGGCATGAGTATAAAGCAAGGAACAAAAATTTCGGAAATTTGGTGGTCAATTCGGGCAGCAATCTTGTTTTTGTTTCTCCACAACTGAATTATAACCTGAATAAAATATGGAACTTTTCTGCCATTGTCGATATTCCCTGTTATCAATATTATAATGGTTTACAGTTGTCGAATAAGATAGCTTTTTCTTTATCAATTACTAAAGATTTTGGGTTGGTTCACTAATAAGCAATAATGTGCTAACTTATGGCTTGATTTTCTTGTTTTTATTGTCAAAATCAAGTTTGCTTAATTAT
>CAZVOS010000368.1:0-4150 GCA_964628845.1 uncultured Bacteroidales bacterium
GGAGTACTTACAAATATTACATCCCTTGCCTTTGCACAAGTTACACGACACATCCATTTCGGCTGATGGCTCTGTGAAAGGAAAAAAAGAGGGACGCAAGCGGATTTTTGTATCTTCCCCAAACATTTCTTTGGCAAAATACAGCAGTGTTTGCTTGAGGTCGGCAAACGACACCTCTTTATCCACATAAAGTCCTTCTATCTGATGAAAGATGCAATGGGCACGAGCCGAGATGGCTTCGTTGCGGAATACCCTACCTGGCGATATGGTTCTGATGGGTGGTTTTGTGCTTTCCATCACGCGCACCTGAACAGATGACGTGTGGGTGCGAAGGGCAATATCCGGATTTTGTTCTATAAAAAAAGTATCCTGCATATCACGGGCGGGATGCTCCAAAGGAAAGTTCAGTGCTGAGAAATTATGCCAGTCGTCTTCAATCTCAGGATCATCGGATACTGTAAAACCTACCCTGCCAAATATATCTATTATTTGACTTCTTACTATTGATAAAGGATGGCGTGTACCCAGCTCATTAAAATTGACAGGTAATGTTAAATCCAGCTCCACTTTACTGAGTTTTTGACTCTTATTCTCGATTTTAATTTTAATAGTGTTTATTTTTTCTGCAACAAGATTTTTTAGTGTATTTACTTTAAAACCAAAATCTTTTTTTTGTTCAACAGGAATACTTTTAAATTCCTCGAAAAGTTGATTTAATATCCCTTTTTTTCCAAGAAATTTAATTTTGAAAGCTTCTAAGATATCTGATTTATCTGTATAAAATTCTTGTGCTTCCTTTAGCCATGAATTGATATTTTCTTGCATTTAACAAATTTATTAAACTTATACTTTCATCTGAAATAATAAATATTTTTTAAAAAAAATATTTTATTTATCTAATTTTTATATATTTGCGTAAATATTTTGCAATATTAGTAAAAAAAACAGTCATTTTTACAAGTTTTTATAATATACCTAATTGCAAAATAAAATGAACTTTTTGAAAAAAATCAAAATAAAAATTATGAAAACATTGCTTTATAAAACACTACTGATAGTAGCTGTAATTACTTTAATCTCATTACTGTCAACATGTAAAAAAGAAACCGACTGCAAAGCTATTGTTACGGTAAAATTTTATCATGATACAACCTTAGTAGTTCCTGATGCTGATGTAGTTATTTCAAAAGGCGACAAACGTGAAGAAGGTAAATCGAACAGTGCGGGTGTTTTTGAAGCAACTTTTAAACTGGAGGCCATATTAGATATTTATGCTGAAAAAGATACAGCCACTCAAGTTTACAACCCTGCCCCTCCACCATTAACAGGCGCTGCTGTTATCCGTTTAAAACCGGGTGAAACAGTTTATAAAACTGTTTTTATACAATAAAAGAAATTCGACAAACTCTTATTACAAGCCCATCTTTTTGGCTATTTCCTTTGGAATGGCATTTTTGTGCAACATGATGTTGGTGGTTTTATACAAGAAAAACGACTTGGATGCATAAAGATAGCCATCGTATTTATGACTTTCGTCCGACCATGAGTTTTTAATCTTTAAATATTCTGTACCATTCTGGTCTTTTGCCAAACCTGTAATCAGCATGCCGTGGTCGTCTTCTGTTTGATAATTGTCAAACGCTTTTTGTCTGATTTCCTGAGTGATGGGCATTTCTCTCTGTGGTTTGTCGAATTTATAGAGCTGGTCGTTTTTTTCTTTTTCTGTCATTTTTTCCCAACGTGATTTTTCTGAGCCACTCAATTCTTCAATTTTTACTTCAGGAACAATGGCCAAACCGTTATTCCACGAAAATCCTTTTTCACTTACATCGGTAGCCCAACCTACAGTATATCCATTATTGACTGCATAAACAACCACTTGCCACATTTCTTCTAATGGAATATTGTACACCAGGTCGTGTGCCCAGTTATCGGGGAGTTCCATTACAAACTTCTTGTAAAAAGGATGGTGCGAAAATGAGGTTATAGGAATATAATCGTCAGGTATAATGCCCAACTCAGCAGCAAAGCTTTTAGGGGTATATGATTTTCCTTTGTAATCAAACTTTTCAGGCACTTCACCAAAATAAGTATCCAGCAGGGCATTAAAGCCATCGAGCCATACAGGTGTAATTTTTTTATTTTTATTCTTAACAATGGCATCCACATAAGCTTTAAGCACTTCGTCTATTTCGCCATGCACATGTCTGTCTTCACCATATTTCAGTCCATCGTACAGACTTTCAGGAACAATACCATAATTCCTTATCATATTTGTTACATCGTGAAAGGCACCACCCCCACCAAAGTTAACATTTCCATGAAAACGTATGTAACGGATTGCTTTATCGGCAAACGCATTTCGCACAATAAACATCTCACTCAATACATGTTCTCCCTTACCCATTCTGATAAGTTCAGATTCAATCAGGCCAATACCTGCAAAACTCCAGCAAGTACCTGAGCGGTATTGATTTTTTACTTTTGTTGTTGGAATGTCTTTAATGGTTGAAAATACATAGCCCTCTTCTTCGCTCTTTTCCTGTGGCTGCGCATAGATTCCTGTTAATGTTGTTACCAATATAACAACTAATAATGCTTTTAAATACTTTTTCATACAATTACTTTTTTAAGATTATTTAATAATTTCCATTTCTTTTATAAGGTGGTGTGCCCCTGCAAATTTATCTATAATAAATAAAATATACCTTGTATCAAGCGAAATATTTCTACATTGCTTGGGGTCATAATTTAAATCGCTCATGGTGCCTTCCCAGTTTCTGTCGAAATTGATTCCGATAAGGTGTCCCTCGCCATTCATTACAGGGCTACCCGAATTGCCTCCTGTTGTGTGATTTGAGGCAATGAAACATACAGGAACTGTATTGTCCTTAGCATACATACCATAGTCTTTTTTATCGTACAATTCTTTTAAACGGGGATGTACTTCATAATCATCAAATTCAAGTTTTTCTTTTTCAAAAATCCCATCAAGCGTGGTTAAATGCTTGTACTTTACAGCATCTCTGGGGTAATAATCATCAAGCTTTCCATATGTTACACGTAGGGTCAGATTGGCATCAGGATAAAAGGTTTTTTCTTTTTGCATTTCCATAAGTCCACGAACATAAATCCTGTTGAGACTATCAAGCTGGTCTTCATACTTAATAAGGTCGGGATATATGTTGGTATAGTAATTATTTATTATACTTTGAGCCAGTATAAATGCAGGGTCGTTGCTAATTGTCTTGTATTTTTTGCTTGTAAAACTGCCAAGCAGTTTTTTTATTTTCTCATCCGAAGCAAAAACTGTGTTATTATAAATATAGTCGGTATATTTCTGAAAATCACCTTTAAATTTCGAATCAACTGTTTTTAATGCATCTGGCAGCTTCCCTTCCTTAAAACTCTTATAATACGCATACATTGTTTTAGCAAAAAGCTCTTTGTCTGTATTCACATTATAGTTTTTAAAATATCCCTCAGCAGCTTGTTTTAATAGGTTGACATTTTTTTCAATTTCTTCCTGAGCAGTATTTTTCTCTTTACATAAATTCACCAATTTATTATACCCATAGGCAAAAACAATAATCTCTGAACCCAATCCTGCTTCTACAAAATACTTATAACTTTTTCGGTTTTCGTACTGCTCAGTATATATTTTTTTATACATGGGAAGCAGTCCTGCATATTGTTTCTTTAAATCCTGACTGCGCTCTGCCCATTTTTGAAATTCAACTTCAAAAATTCTTTTATTTTCAATGGTATTTAATTTCTGAAGCCCTCTGTTTTCTCCAATCCATTTTTTCCACCCATTGGCTATATTGGCTGCTTTTGCCGAATATTGTATGCGTGTTTGAGCATCCTGTTTCATATAGGCATCTATAATATCAAGGCGTTTTCCACGCATATCAATGGCAATAGGATTTTCGAGTTCTTTTATAAGTTCTATCTCGTATGAAGTGGCAAACTGATTTGTGGTACCAGGAAAGCCATATACAAAGGTAAAATCTCCTTTTTCAGCTCCTTTGATAGAGATAGGCAGAAATTTTTTTGGTTTATAGGGCACATTATCGGGGGCATATTCAGCGGGTTTGTTGTCCTTGTCTGCATAGATACGGAACAGAGAAAAATCGCCTGTATGCCTGGG
>CAZVOS010000369.1:0-4138 GCA_964628845.1 uncultured Bacteroidales bacterium
GTTGAACCAGCCAGGCAGAACTAGAATAAGATATAACGCAACAGTAAACCTGTCGACATGTTCAAAGATATGATTGGTCTCTCTCATCAGTCGGTCATTAATGTACCGGTTATCATTCTTTCTTCAAGGTCTGTGCGTTTTACTTCCCTCTTAAGATATTTCTCAATCATAAGACTGGCAATTGGGGCAGCCCATGTGGCACCGTATCCCGAGTTTTCGACAAAAACTGAAATGGCAATCTTTGGATGCTCTCTTGGGGCAAATGCAATAAAACTCGAATGGTTTATTCCATGAGGGTTTTGCACAGTGCCTGTTTTACCGCATACATCAATACTGTCTATTTTGGCTATACGTGCAGTACCACCCTCAACAACTCTGTACATAGCATCCACAATGGTTTCAAAATGAACTTTATCAATTTTTGTTTTATGTTTTTTGCGGAATTTCTTAAGAAAATTATTTTCCTCTCCCAATGCTCTTACAATATGTGGTGCAATATAATAGCCCCTGTTGGCAATGATGGCTGCAATATTGGCCATCTGAAAAGGTGTGATGGCCAATTCGCCCTGCCCAATAGCCAGAGATATTATGGATACCGAATTCCACCTGTTCTTGCCATGTAATCTGTCGTAGTAATCAGATGTGGGAACATTCCCTGTGCCTACATTGGGAAGGTCCGATTCTAACTTCTGTCCTAAACCAAAGCCGAGAAGGTAATCGCGCCATACATTAAAGCCCTCTTTTACCGATTTGTATTTTTTGTTGTCGATAATAGCCCTGAAATCAATACAATAAAAGGCATTACAGGAATATTGTATGGATTCTTTTACATCAAGTGGTGAAGGGTGAGGATGGCATCGGATAGTGAGTGAGCCAATATGGTAGCCATTGGCACACGACAAACGTGTATTGTTGTTGATAACGCCTTCCTGAAGACCTATCAGTGCATTAATCATTTTAAATGTAGAGCCCGGTGAATATTGAGCTACCAATGCCCTGTTGAACAAGGGTTTGTTTTTCTTGTCATTAAGCAGTTTACCATAGTTTTTAGACCGTATCCTGCCTACCAGTAAGTTAGGGTCGTAATTGGGTGCAGAAACCAAAGTCAATATTTCTCCTGTTGACGGCTCTATTGCCACGATACTTCCCCTTTTCCCTGTCATGAGCTTTTCGCCATATTCCTGTAATAATACATCCAAAGAAGAATATAAATTTTGTCCGGGAACTGATGCTGTATCAAACATGCCGTTTTCGTAGCTGCCTTTTTCACGGTTAAAAACATCTACCAGCTTTATTTTTATACCCTTTTTGCCTCTGAGAATGTCTTCGTATGACTTTTCTATACCACTTATTCCAATGTAATCGCCCGATTTATAATAGCTGTCGTTGTCAATCATATCTTGTGTTACTTCTCCTATATAACCCAAAACATGCGCAGCTATGGGCAGGGGATATTTGCGTAAAGTACGCGGCTGTACATAAAATCCTTGATATTTATGTAGTTTCTCTTGCAGAGCGGCATACGTTTCTTTCGAAATTTGTTTTTCAAAAATTGATGGCTTATATGTAGAGTAATTTTTAGCTTTCTTTAACTTATTATTGAAAGATTCTTCATCTATATCAATAAGATTGCAAAATTCAAGAGTATTCATATTTTTTACCAAACGAGTGGTTACCATGAGGACGTAAGAGGCCTCATTATATACCAGCAACTCTCCGTTTCTGTCGTAAATTAAACCCCGCAAAGGATAATCAGTAACATACCTCAACACGTTATTATCGGCTGATACCTTGTATTTATCTTCTATAATCTGGATGAAAAACAAACGACAAACGAATATCAAACCGATGGATATAAAAATGATGTGTATAACAAATCTTCTGTCGTTGTAAGTGTTTTTCATTTATTTGGAAATTATTTGTATTTCGACCCTTCTGTTCTTTGCCATCTGAACTTCATGAACAGCATTGGGATACACCATCTGCGTATTGCCAAAACCCTTATAATCCATGCGGTTTTTATCAATATTTCTGTTTACCAGATAATCATAAACCGCCCTGGCACGCCTGTAGCCCAAATTATTAGAATAATTGATATCAGGGGGTTCATTAGGGCCATTGACATGTCCGTGAATTTCAATCTTTACACTTGGGTTATTTACCATAAAGGCATGCAAGCCCTCTAATGCCTCATAGGATACGGGAAGAATGTCGGGAGTGCCCCCCTCAAAATAAATATTCTCCAAAGCCAGTGTTTCTCCTACCTTTATATCTTTTATACGGGTGCTTTTATCAATTTTCTTTTTATTGCTTTTCTCATCCTTCTGTACTTCAACAAAAAAAACAGCTGCAGGTTTCTCTGTCTTTAGCTTAATATTGATGTTATTCTGTGGATTATATATGACGATAATATAAGTTTCATCTGGGATGGCATAAAAGATTGCAGGAGAAGCACAGCAATAGTCACATTTACACATGCCTCTCTTGATGTTTTCGTAGGATAAAGTGGTGGAAGCGTCATACACAATGGATTTGTCGCAAACCTTGTTCCGTTCAGGTATGAGTTTTTTTGCTGCTATATCTGTACAAATAGTATCATTTGTTTTATGGAATATCAGATAGTTGCAGGGCTTATCCGTGCCATCCTTTATGTCCAGATATATTTCTCTCTGAGGGCTTATAAAGCTGAACCAAACCTTGTCTCTTGCTTTATCGTTGAACTGTATAGAAAAAATACTGTCGCTTATGATATAGGGATTCTGACAACTGCCATCACCCTTATAAAAACCAGGTTGAGCCCATATTTGAGAGCCAAAACACACACATAAAAACCAAATAGTTTTTTTTACTTCGAACATATATTTTTAATGAACTAAATCTTTATATCGAAATTGTCCCAGTCGGCAGCTGCCAGAAATCTTTTTCGGTAACTGTCAAGACTTTCTTTATCAATTATTGCACTAAGTACCATCTGCTTATCAGCAGGGGCCTGAGAAATCAATTCGCCCAATGGTGAAATGATGGCAGAGTCACCACTATGGGCAGTGCCATTTATGTCTGTGCCAATCCTGTTTACAGCTATCACATAGCTCTGATTCTCAATAGCACGGGCTATAGACAGTTGCTTCCATGCATAACTCCTGCTGGCCGGCCAGTTGGCTACATAAATGATACAGTCGTAATCGTAATGTCCATCCTGATAACGGTTGCGGCTGAAAACAGGAAATCTTAAATCATAACAAATCTGTAAAAGAAAGCGAAAGCCATTGAGTTCAGCAATAACTCTCCTATTGCCGGCATCGAAGACCTTATGTTCACCTGACAGACGAAACAGGTGTTTTTTGTCGTAATATTCAAAACTGCCATCGGCACGCATCCATATAAACCTGTTTACAAAATATGAATTTTCTTTAATCAGTAAGCTGCCACAAATAACACAATTAAGAGAGCCAGCTTTTTCTTTCATCCATTGTATGGTAAACCCGTCCATCGTTTCATAACAAACAGATGGGTTCATATTGAAACCCGTAGAAAACATTTCGGGTAATATTATCAAATCGCTTTCTTCTTTAAGCGTGTTAATGATATTGTCGAGATGGGTGGTGTTTTTTTCGGGTGCAGCCCATTGTATATCGGACTGTATGAGCGTTACTTTTAAATCTTGCATAGTTTTTCGGCAGCTTTTTCGAGAGTTTCGTTACTTTTTGCAAAACAGAAGCGTAAAACACGATTGTTTACCTCCTTATTATAAAATACTGATACAGGTATGGAAGCAATGCCATGTTCTTTAGTAAGCCAGGTGGCAAATTCAGTCTCTTTCATGTCGTTTATCCTACTGTAATTAAGCAACTGAAAGTAAGTGCCATGCGAAGGTACTGGAGTAAATTTTGAATTGGCTATCAGTTTAAGAAAATAATCCCTTTTTTCCTGGTAAAAAGAACTTATATGGATGTAATTTTCCTTATTTTTTAGAAATTCAGCTATGGCATGCTGTACAGGTGTATTACAGGCAAAAACTACAAACTGATGCGCTTTGCGAAATTCTTTCATCAGGTTTTCGGGGGCCAGACAATAACCCATTTTCCAACCCGTAGCATGAAAGGTTTTACCAAACGAAAATAAAACAAAGCTTCTCTCG
>CAZVOS010000370.1:0-4136 GCA_964628845.1 uncultured Bacteroidales bacterium
AAGGCATACCGCACCCATCCATATCTCCGTCAAAATCGGCCGAAGCCCCATCACTCGAATCCATGCCTATAAAAGTAAGTATGGTCTGTATAACAAATATTAAGGAGGCAGGTAATGCTATGAACCACAAAATCTTAAGATAAGGGTCCATGTCTGTAAAAAAGTCGAACATATTATTTTTGTTGTTGTTTATAAAAGATTACACAAACTTAAATAAAAAAAGTTTACGGATATTATTTTTTCCAAATATTTAATAATTACTCTTACTTTTGTTCTTTAATTGGTCTTTAAATTACTTAGATGTCTATTTATTTATCAATCTAACTCATTTACATTTATAATATAAAACCCATTTAAAAATTTCAAAATAACTAAAAATGAAAAATTTATATTCAGATTTAATTGTACAAACATTTGATTTTCCACAGGAGGAGTTTAAGGTTATCGACAATGAATTGTATTTTAATAATATAGATTTAATGGAAATTATTAAACAATATGGTACCCCTTTAAAGATAACTTACTTGCCTAAAATATCATCACAGATACAAAAAGCGAAACGTTTGTTTAATGTGGCTATGGCTAAAGCAGATTATAATGGAGATTATTATTATTGCTACTGCACTAAAAGCTCACATTTCTCTTTTATACTCGAAGAAGTGCTTAAAAACGAAGTCCATATTGAAACCTCATCGGCTTTTGACATACATATTATTGAACAATTATATGAGAACAAGTTAATTACAAAAGAAAAATATATAATATGTAATGGTTTTAAAAGACCATTGTATTATCAGAACATTAGTATGCTTATTAATGCCGGCTTTTACAATACAATACCTATACTTGACAATAAAAATGAAATTAATTACTATGATGAACTCATCGAAGGAAGTTTTAAATTAGGTATCCGTATAGCTTCCGAAGAAGAACCCATGTTTGAGTTTTACACCTCTCGGCTTGGTATTAGATACAACGACATCGTGCCATTTTATATGGAACGCATCAAAGACAATCCCAAATACCAGCTTAAAATGTTGCACTTCTTTATCAATACTGGTATAAAAGATTCTGCTTACTATTGGAACGAACTCTCTAAATCTGTTAATGTGTATTGTGAGCTGAAAAAAGTATGTCCAGAGCTCACTGCTTTAAATATTGGTGGTGGATTTCCAATTAAAAACACCATGGGTTTTGAATATGATTATGAATATATGGCAGAGGAAATTATTCAGCAGATAAAAAACATTTGTTCACAAAACGATGTTCCTGAACCAGATATTTTTACAGAATTTGGGGCTTATACTGTTGGGGAAAGTGGTGCCGTATTGTTTTCTGTTCTCGACCAAAAACAACAGAACGACAGGGAGCTTTGGAACATGATTGACAGTTCTTTTATGACCACATTACCCGATACCTGGGCTATAAATCAGCGTTTTATATTATTAGCCATCAATAATTGGGATAAAGAATATCAACGGGTTAACCTAGGTGGCTTAACCTGCGACAGCCACGATTATTATAATGCTGAAGCCCATGCCAATGCCATATTTTTGCCAAAAATTACTTCTGATGAGCCGCTATATATTGGTTTGTTTCATACCGGTGCTTATCAGGAATCACTTGGCGGTTTCGGTGGTATTCAGCATTGTTTGATACCCGCTCCCAAACACGTAATAATCGAATTTGATGAAAACCACGAACCCTACCCCCGACTATTTGCTAAAGAGCAAAGCTATAAATCAATGATTAAAACGCTGGGGTATTAAACCCAAGTTACGCAATAGAAAATGCACAATTTGCCTGAAACCATCCCTTATTAACCCACTAAGCTATCAGTCATTTCATTTCAAATGTATAATCCGTCTTAAACTTACCAGAAAAAAATGAAAGAGATTATTGTTGAGATTTTACCCGAATAGATATTTAAAAATCTCTTCTATTTTAGCAACTTTAATAATTTTTATCTTAAAATCATTTTGAGAAACCCCTTTCATATTATATTTTGAAATAAAAATTTTTTGAAAACCTAATTTTTCGGCTTCAGTTATTCTCTGCTCTATACGGTTTATAGGGCGAATTTCACCCGATAGGCCTACCTCTGCTGCAAAACAAGTCTTTTCGGGGATGGGTATATCTTCCGATGAAGATAAAACAGCCGTAACTACACCAAGGTCAACAGCGGGGTCATCGGCTTTTATACCACCGGTAACATTTAAAAAAACATCTTTAGCACCTAAGCGAAATCCGCATCTTTTTTCAAGTACAGCAAGTAACATATTGAGCCGGCGTAAGTCGAACCCTGTTGAAGAACGTTGAGGTGTACCATAAGCGGCACTGCTTACGAGTGCCTGCGTTTCGATAAGCATAGGCCTTAATCCTTCTATAGTGGCAGATATTGCCACACCGCTTAAGGGTTCTTCAAATTGAGAAATAAGAATTTCAGAGGGATTACTTACTTCTCTTAAACCATCATTCAGCATTTCAAAAATTCCTAATTCAGAGGTAGAACCAAAACGGTTCTTCGTAGAACGTAAAATACGGTAAATATAATTCCTGTCGCCCTCAAATTGAAGAACCGTATCCACCATATGTTCAAGAATTTTTGGCCCAGCAAGCGAGCCATCTTTGGTTATATGACCAATAATAAAAACAGGTACATGTGTTATCTTTGCAAATTTGTTAAGCTCTGCAGCACATTCTCTTATTTGTGATATACTACCTGCTGAAGAATCGAGCAATTCAGTAGTTAGTGTTTGTATTGAATCAATAATTATTATATCTGGTTTAAGAACTTCGATATGCTTTAAGATATATTGGGTAACCGTTTCGGTCAATATATAACAGCTATTGCTTTTTTTACAGAGCCGTTCGGCTCTCATTTTTATTTGTTGTTCGCTCTCTTCACCTGAAATATACAGAACTTTAAGGTTTTTCAAATCAAGAGCCATCTGTAGCATGAGTGTAGATTTGCCTATACCTGGTTCCCCTCCTATCAGAACCATAGAACCTGGAACAATACCTCCCCCCAACACCCTGTTTATTTCAGCATTTTTTGTATCTATCCTTGTTTCAGAAGTAACACTAATAGCTTCAATTAATAAGGGCTTGTTGTTTTTTACTGGAATTGAATACGAAATGGCATTTTTTTCCTTTTCTTTTTGAATTATTTCTTCTTCGAAGGTATTCCATTCATTACACGAAGGACATTTCCCAAGCCATTTGGGAGATTGTGCGCCGCAATTTTTGCAAAAAAAAGCTGTTTTAATTTTCGGCAACCTAAATTAATTTTTAAAAAATTCTCTTATTTCTAATCCGCCCTGCTTATTATCATACAAATTCGTTGTTATAATTAGCGACTCTTTGTCCAACTGATGAATTTGCCACTTGGTATTGTAGGCAGGAAAATACAGGTTGCTTTGCCCGCTGTTATATTTATAGTTTTCAAAACCTGTTATAGTTATTTCGGGTACTTTGAATATGTTTTTATTAAGCAAGGTGCCATGCGAATACCGTACAATTTCCATTGTGTAATCCCCAATAGAAACCGTATCTCCAATAATACCCAACGATTCAATAGTAAGCACTAGGTAAATCTTATTATCTTCAGTAAATGTCCAAGTTTCTTTTCCCCTGTGGTCAAATACAACACGTTCCCATGAGCCATGAAGCTTGGTTTCAATTTTGTCAACCTTTTTGCAGGATGATAAAATTATAAGAAAAAAAACTATTATTATTTCAAGTTTTGAAATCATGTTTTACTTGTAATATAAAATTATATACAAATATACGTTTTTTTAAATTATTTAAGAGTTAGTTGTTGAATTTTTTTCTCGATGGAGGTAGTTGAATAACCCTCAACTAAATTTATAGTTTTAATTTTTCCATTATATTCTTTTACAATATCATACCCTACAATATCCTTTGGCTTATAGTCCTTCCCTTTTATAAGCACATGGGGTTTTACAGAATTAATGAGATTATAAGGGGTATCCTCATCGAAAATGACAACAGCATCAACAAAAGAAAAAGCTGCCAATAGTATGGCTCTCGCATCTTGGTCATTTATCGGCCTGTGCTTTCCTTTCAGTCTATGAACAGAGGCATCAGAGTTTAAACCAATTATTAATATATCC
>CAZVOS010000371.1:0-4128 GCA_964628845.1 uncultured Bacteroidales bacterium
AACTGTCGTTAATAAGTATAAAAGCGTCTAAAATATCTTTAGATACATTAAGTGCTAAAAGTGCAGTTAGTACCAAGTACATCATCCCAATCATTTTCTGTCGGGGTGTTTCTTTTGCTCCTGCCATAATTCTTTATATATTTAAGATTATAAATTTCTAATTATTATTTATTTACGTTAACATTCATAGCTGCAAGCATATTACCATATACTTTATTAAGTACAGCCATATTGTTGTTAAGGTTGTTAACCAATTCCTGGTATTCATTTGAAGCTTCAACAGAGCGTTCAATATTGTTGAGGAATTTGGCCATACCTTCTCTTACTGTTTTACTGGTATCGAGTTGCCCTGATACATTAGTTAACTGTAATTCATAAATTTGGTTAAGAGCTTCCAGATTCTTGGTTACTTTAAGAATTTGTTGTTCGTAAGCTTTGCTGTCAATATTAGAAAAATCTATTGATTCGGCAGATTTTGTTAATGATTGTGCAGTTTCGTTGTACTTATTTTTCAGCATATTTACTGATGTTGCAGCTTCTTTAACAGAATTAACATATTCGCTGGAAGCATTCATTTCTGATTTAATGCCTGCGGCTACTTCCTTATATGTATTTGATAAAGTAGAAGCTGATTGAGAAGCGTTTTTAATGCTGTTTGAGAATTCTCCCACCACATTAATATCTTTTGATAAAACCTCATTAGTTTTATTATAGGTATCGTTTAATTGCCCTATTGAATTAGATGCTGTTTTGAGGTTATTTGTAAATTCACTTGTTACAGCAACGGTATTCGACAAGTCGGCCATTTTTGATGTGGTATTTGATAAGCTTTTAAGACCATTACCTAAGCTTTCAATGAGTTCGGGGCCAATTTTGGCCTCATCGAGCATTTTATCAATTTTCTGACTTGTTGATAATTCTTTTTCTTTAATTTGCTTTTTTTCTTTTGGCTCATCATCGTGCATACCTGCCAATTCGGGATAAACCAAACTCCAGTCGGGTTCAGCATGAGGTTTTTCGAACGCAGAGAAGAAGAATATAATAGCTTCTGTACTTAAACCCAGAGTTAGCATGATACCTGCACCTGTCCAGTGCTGTATTTTAAACAAAGCTCCGACAATTACAAGAGAAGCACCCCAGCCATACAATCTGGCCATAAATGTTTTAAAACCCTTTTTTTGTGAAAATTCAAACATAGTTTTTTAATTTAGTAGTTAGTAATTTATTTTAAACAATTTATTTTATATGATATTAATACACATTTGAAGAACCTGGGCCGTCTCCTTTTTGACGTCCTAAGTATGTTTGTACACATCTGAAACCTATGTAACATTTAGCAGTATCCTGGTATTCGAATGAACGTGTGCCTACTTGCATAAAGTATCCAATATCTTTCCATGAACCGCCTCTGATGACTTTTCTTTTCATAACTTCTGGTTCTGATTCTTTGGCTTCGTAAGTATAATCCATATTTAAATCGTGAGCGAAGTTATAGGCCGATTCGTCGTAAGCATTGCTGGTCCATTCGGCCACATTTCCTGCCATATCATACAAACCAAAATCATTGGGCGCATAGTGTGCTACAATAACTGTATGGAAGCCACCATCGTCAGCATAATTACCTCTTAGAGGTTTGTAGTTACCTAAGAAACAACCGTCGCTGTTGCGTATATAATGGCTCCCCCAAGGATATGTGCTTAAATCGAGACCTCCTCTGGCTGCCCACTCCCATTCAGATTCAGTGGGAAGACGGAAGTTGTTTACAATTGTTTGACCGGTACTTTCGAGATAGGTATTTAATAAATGGGTTCTCCAAATACAAAAAGCTCGTGCCTGCATCCAGTTTACACCAACTAATGGATAGTGGTCGTATGCAGGATGCCAGAAATAGTTTTGTGCCATGGGTTCATTAAAAGCATAAGTAAAGTCGCGTATCCATGCCAATGTATCAGGATAAACATTAACAATGCCTTTAACAATAAACTTCGACCTGTCGACCATGCCTTGTTGTCTGTTGGCTGGATTAGCAGCAGATTTAAAATCAATCCAATAATATTCGTAATTTAATTTACGGGTATCAATAACTTTTTTTCTGTAAAATCTTTCATGTTCGGGGAGATACATTTCTGCCAGAGTTTCTCTTACTTCTTCATCTTTAGCGTCCCATTTAATTTTTTTGCTCCAGTTGAGGAATGGGGGGTCGAAAGGTTCACCATATTCATCTTCACTTATTAAGAAGGTCTCGTCAACACCACCTAAAAGTCTTCGGGCAATTGAATCTTGTACCCAGTAAACAAATTGTCTGTACTCATTGTTTGTAATCTCAGTTTCGTCCATCCAAAAAGCTTGAACTGTTACAGTTTTTGATTGTGTAACATGGGCATAGGGTACATCTTGGTCGTTATTGCCCATATTATAACTGCCTCCTGGAATATTAAGCATTCCAAAAGGGTCGGGCTGGTACCATTCTTCTCGACCCTGAACACCAATAAGGTGTCCTCTGCCTTTATCACCACAACTACTTAAAAGTGTGATAATTGATAGTAATAATAAGAGCTTTTTCATATCTGTATTGTTTTTATTCAAATTTTATTTAGGTTTTTAACGCTTTTAATCTTTTTAAGTTTCATTTATTATAAAAATCTTACGTTTCTGTAGCTTTGTGGTATTCTCTCTATTTCAATTTTAAAGCAGTAACCTAACATAATCTCATGACTCCCGCTGCTTCTTTTATTCTCTCCCATGGCTGATGTGGTAATGTCGTAGGCGTAACCGATATTAATATCTTTAAAGCTTGCCCCTACCATTGCCACTATGGCATCAGTTTGTCTATAACTAACGCCGCCCCAAAACTGATTATTGTATTTGAGTAAAGCATTTATATCAAATTGTGTGGAAGCGGCATCTGTTTTAACCAGTACAGAAGGCATCAGTTCAAATGTTGGGTTCATTGGTAGTGGATAATGATAGCCAGCTACTATGTAATAATGACGTTTAAGGTCGAGAGTTGCCGATGTGCCTTGCAGAGTTCCGTCTGATTGCAGCAATTGTGACGATGATATGCCGAAATACAGCTTCTGAGGTATTTGATAATAACCACCAAAAGAAATATCGGTAATCATAGTTGATTGTACATTTTTTGGTGCAAGTATTGGGTCTGTAGCATCGATAGGTTTGAATTTTGAAAAATCAATCTCTTTATTAAGAAATCCCACCTGTAAACCTAGTCCTAATCTTCCGGGGCCTAAATGTAAATGGTAAGCATAGCCCAATTTGACACCAATATTTTTTTCGAATCCTAATTTGTCTTGGAAAATAGTCATGCCCAAGCCACCTCTTAATGGCTTTATAGCACCATCAAGGGAAATAAGATTGGTTTGGGGAGCTCCTTTATTGCCATCAGCATCGGTAAAGCCCACCCATTGTTGTCTCATTAAAGCTGTAGCGCAAATGGCATCACGCATGCCTGCATAGCCAGGGTTAATAGCCATATTATTGTACATATTATGGCTAAATTGGGCTTCTTGTTGGGCAAAGGTTTGTAATGAGGAAAAAACTATGAATATAAATAGTATGTATAATTTTTTCATGGTTTTTTAATAATTAGTTTTTAAAAAATGACAGTAAAATAACAATAAATATTTTGAAATAACAAATTTTTTATTAAAAAAATTTTTTTAGTAAAATTATTTATAAGTGTTTGAATGTCAGACAATTTTAATTTATTTTAAAGAGATAAAAGCAAGTACCTTATACATAATATAAGATGCAAAGTTACATTTTTTGCTAAAATTGTTAAAAAAAAGTTAAAAACTTACATTAATTTTTGATAAACCTGCCACCACCTGTCGGGCATTTCTTCTTTTAAAGCAGATAAATAGTCATTGTATGAACAAGGGACAAGGTAGTGCCTTTGGTAATTGTTATGTGCATCGGAAGGACAGGGAACTTCCATCCACCACCTGTCGCTCTTTTTGCTTTTGAAAAAAACGATTTCCTGTTTATTATCATTAACAGAAACCCTGTATTTTAAATAATCATCTTTTTGAATGTGAGGCAAATCATTTTTTCTATTATAATATCCATCAATAAAATACCAGATTATTTGGGAAATAAGTGCTGCAGTTT
>CAZVOS010000372.1:0-4121 GCA_964628845.1 uncultured Bacteroidales bacterium
TTCACCGAAAATGCAGGCATCTGCAACGGAGATACTTACACATGGCACGACAACAACTACACTACGCAGGGCATTTATTACGACAGTCTGGCCACCATTCATGGCTGCGACAGCGTGTATATACTCCTCCTCACAGTGCACCCCACCTTCGAGTTCACCGAAAATGCAGGCATCTGCAACGGAGATACTTACACATGGCACGACAACAGCTATACTATGCAGGGTATCTATTACGACAGTCTGGCCACCATTCATGGCTGCGACAGCGTGTTTATACTCCACCTCACGGTGCACCCCACTTATGAGTTCAGCGAAAATGCAGGCATATGCAATGGAGACACTTACACTTGGCATGGCAACAGCTATACAACACAGAGCATCTATTACGACAGTCTGAGCACCTTTCATGGCTGCGACAGCGTGTACATTCTTCACCTCATTGTTCATCCTGCTTACGAGTTCAACGATAATGCCGCCATTTGCTACGGAGAAACTTATACTTGGCGTGGCAGCAACTATACAACTCAGGGTATCTATTACGACAGTTTATTTACTGTAAATAATTGCGACAGCGTTTTTGTCCTCAATCTTACAGTTAACCCATTTTATTACCAGATAGATGCCGTGTCGGTTTGTGCAGGCACACCCTATACTTGGCATGGTCAGACTTATACATTACCCGGTCTATATTATGACAGTCTGATTGCTGTTACAAGCTGCGACAGTGTTTGGGTTCTCAATCTGAGCCATTGGTTGGCTTACAATTATGTTACTCAAGACACCATCTGTGATGGCGACTCTTTTTACTGGCGTGGTAATTATTACAGCAGTTCAGGCATTTATACCGACCCGTATGCTTCTCAGCACGGTTGCGACAGCATCTATACGCTTGAATTGAATTTAAGAGATTTGCCTATCGTTAGTATTTCGGGTAACCAAGCCTTATATTGTGTGTATAATGCACCCGTTACACTTTCGGGCACACCTGCCGGAGGTGTTTTTGCAGGACAGGGAATAAGTGGCAGTGATTTTTCGCCCACAAACGCAGGGATAGGCAACTGGATGATTATTTATGGTTTTTCCGACTCACACGGCTGCTATAATGCTGATACTATTTATATTACAGTAGATGCCTGTGTGGAAATATCTAATATAAAAAGACAAGCGATTAAAATCTTCCCCAATCCCACTCATGATATTTTTGTAATTGAAGGTGCCGGTATTCAGGGGGTAACGGTTACAGATATTACAGGAAAAGCAATTTGCCAATCAGTTTTAATGACAGATTTGGTAGAAATAGACCTGAGCACCTATTCAAAAGGTATTTATATCGTGAAAGTTGTGAGTGGAACTCGATTATATATTGAAAAAATAGTATTGCACTGATAGCTATAACTTTTTCAAATTATAAATATCTGTCCGTCTGTCCTTTAAAGTTCTGACGCTACCAAATTGATGCAGTTCGCGCAACAAATCAACATCAACATCACATATAAGAATCATTTCGGTATTGGTTGTGGCTTCGGCTTTAATACCATTGGTGGGAAACTGAAAATCGCAAGGTGTAAACACCACCGACTGGGCATATTGTATATCCATATTGCTTACACGGGGTAAATTGCCCACACTGCCAGCAATGGCCACATAACATTCATTTTCAATGGCCCGTGCCTGAGCACAGTGTCTTACTCTCGAATACGCATTTTGCGTATCGGTTAAGAAAGGAACAAAGAGAATATCCATCCCTTCGTCACCCAGTAAACGCGACAATTCAGGAAATTCAACATCATAACAAATAAGCACACCAATTTTACCGCAATCGGTGTCGAATGTTTTTAAAGCCTTTCCTCCCTGAAGTCCCCAAATTTTCGATTCGTCGGGTGTAATATGCAGTTTTTCATACTTCTCAACGGTACCATCCCTACGGCATAAGTGCCCCACATTGCGTAATTTGTTCCGTTTAAATTCGGGCATACTGCCTGTAATAATATTGATATTATACGATATAGCCAATTCGGAAAACCGTTCAACAATCTGCTCAGTGTATTTTGCCAATTCCCTGATAGCTTCGGATTCGTTCAGTTTATTAAAGGCAGCCATTAAGGGGGCATTAAAAAATTCGGGAAAAAGGGCAAAATCAGCACGGTATCCTGATACAGCATCAATAAAAAACTCCGCCTGGGTCATAAGGTCGTTAAAGCCGTTATAGCTGCGCATCTGCCATTGTATTAACCCCAACCTAACCACTTTCTTTACCATAGCTGCTTCTGTTGCCGGATTTTCGTAATAAATGTTCGACCACTTCATCAGCACGGCATATTCATTGGAAGCATCATCCTCTTCGAGGTAGCCTTTAATAACCCTGACAGGATGAAAATCATTCGATATCTGAAAATTAAGCACAGGGTCTTCAATTTCTTTTTTCCGAACTTTCTCAATATAGGTTTTAGGGGTTAGTTTATCTGCATACAAATGATAATTAGGGATGCGTCCGCCAAAAGCAATACCTTTTAAATTCAGACGTTCGCAAAGCTCTTTTCTATAGTCATACAAGCGTCTTCCCAAACGCAAGCCGCGGAATTCCTTTTTAATAAAGATATCAATACCATACAACAAATCGCCCTCATCAGTATGCGTCTTAAACGAATAGTTACCGGTAATTTCTTTGTAGGTATGTTGCTCATCAAAATTTTCAGACTTAACAATAATAGAAAGTGCACAGCCAGCCAACTCATTATTAATTTTAACAACCACCTGCCCCTCGGGAAAATATTCAATAAGCGACTTAATTTCATCTAATTGCCAGTAAGCACTTGAAAATGAATCATAGGCCTCAATCATAGCTTCCTTAAGTGCCTGATAATCATCCATGCTCAGGTATGTCAGTTCAATATTCTCAATGTCTCTCATGGTGTGTATTTTAAATAAAGTTCGCTTGCAAAATTAATTATTAAGGAGGACTTTCAGTTGAAAAGAATAAAAAAAAATCCACTCCAATATTTCTGTTATTACAGCTTTAAAAATTTCCTTATTCGAAATAATTGCATTATAATTGTTTTTTTATAGATTTGCACTACTATGAAATCCACCCAAAATCCAAACATCTGCCCTGTAGAAAAAGCAGGAATGTTAGACAGTCTTTTCAGACGTCTTATTCAGAATCCGAGAAGGATACTGTCGAAACATTTTAATGGTGATATAACTGTTGTGGATTTGGGTTGTGGCCCGGGATATTTCACTGTAGCAATTGCTAAAAAGCTGGGCGAAGCAGGTAAAGTTATTGCCGTTGATGCCCAGCAAGGGATGCTTGACATTATAGAAGGTAAAATTTACAACAAACCTTACGCTCATAAGATTATATTGCATAAAGCCAGCTTTGACAGCTTGAACCTTAGCGTTAAAGCAGATATGATTATGGCATTTTATGTAATTCACGAAATAAACAGAGCAGGATTGTTTAAAGAGTTAAAAGCTATTCTAAAACCACAGGGAAAGTTATTTATTGCAGAACCCAATTTTCATGTTTCAAAGCAGGTATATGAAGAAATGATTGAAGAACTTATTAGAGATGGCTTTAAAGTACTTGAACAACCCAAAATTCTATTGAGTAGGGCTGTGGTTTTACAATTAATTTAAGAGAAATGAGTAAAAAAGTAATCATTATCGGAGGGGGGGTGGCTGGCTTATCGGCTGGTATATATGCGAATTTGAACGGTTTCGATACCCAAATAATTGAAATGCACAATGTGGCTGGCGGTCAGTGTACAGCCTGGGACAGACAGCATTACCGTTTTGACTACTGCCTGCATTGGCTGGTGGGCACTTCAAAAGGTGCTTTTCACGATGTGTGGAAAGAAACCAATGTGCTTAATGAGCATACTGAAGTCATTGACCATGAAATCCATTCCCGCATTTACGATGAAAAACGAAACGAATTCACAATATATTCAAGTGTTGATAAATGGGAACAATATCTTATAAACTATGCCCCTGAAGATACTAAAGGCATTAAAAAAATGTGCAATGCCATGCGTAAAGGTGCTTTGCTCGAACCATTTGCGCTGCCGCCTGAGCTTCGAAGCCCCTTCGACTACATCAGGATTATCCCTGTGATGCTTCCT
>CAZVOS010000373.1:0-4117 GCA_964628845.1 uncultured Bacteroidales bacterium
TTCTAAAAGCAATTCGTAATGCTTCCACTTATCTAAGGTCTCAAGATTATCACCCCCCATTATCAAACAAAATGCTTTCTCAGGATATCTTTCTCTTAAATGGGCTAAAGTATGGATGGTATAGGATGGCTTAGCCAAACGAAACTCAATATCACAAGCCCTGAATGCAGGATTGTCCTCAATGGCTATTTTTACCATATTCAGTCTGTGATGGTCTTCGAGCAGACTTTCTTTCCTCTTTAATGGATTATGTGGCGTTATTACAAACCATATTTGATGTAAATCACTGAACTCAATAAAGTATTGAGCAATAATTAGATGACCGGTATGTATGGGATTAAATGAACCAAAAAATAAACCTGTTTTCTTTTTTATTATTGGTTTTGTCCTTTTTTGCGTCATTTCTTATTTTTGATAAATGTTGTAATAGCTTTTTCAACCTCTTTAATAGCTTTTTTTAAATCATCATTAACAATACGTATATCAAATTCATGGGCATAGGACAATTCCATCTTAGCCCTGTTCAGTCTTTTTTGCAATGTTTCGGTCGTTTCAGTAGAACGTTTGCTTAACCTCTTTTCAAGCTCTTCGATAGATGGAGGCAATATAAAAATAGATAAAGAATTTTCAGGGTATTTTTTTTTAATATTTACACCCCCTAATACATCAACATCAAAAATAACATGATGTCCATTTTGCCATATTCTTTCTAATTCCGATTTTAAAGTACCATAATAACTCCCGCTGTAAACTTCTTCCCATTCAAGAAAATCACCATTGGCTATCTTATGCCGAAATGCTTCTGCACTTAAAAAATAATAATCTTTCCCGTTTATTTCACCTTTCCTCATTGGCCTGCTGCATGCTGATACCGAAAATTCAAGAGGAAAGCCCTTCTCAAGTATCTTCTTTAAAATAGTAGTTTTCCCCGTCCCAGATGGTGCCGAAAAAATTATCAATTGACCACTCATTTTTTAATTCATATAAAAGTACAATTTCTGTACTTACAAATTTACATAAATACTTTAAATATAGATATGGTAAAAAAAATATGCTTAAGTTTGTTTAAAATTATTCAAAATGAGAACAATTCAAAATGTACTTCTTTTAATCTGTTTTCTCCCTTTATTTATTTATGCACAGCCATGGACAAAAGCACCATACCTCGTTAAATCGAAGGGAGAAGCCAGTTTCTCAGATATTCAAAATGCCTTTTACCAATACTGGGGTAATCAATCTTATGTAAAAGGAAAGGGCTATAAACAATTTAAAAGATGGGAATATATTCACACCCCACGCTGTTATCCCGATGGAGTTATTCCTTCACCTGATGCTTATTATAAGGCACTTCTAAATATAATGCAATCGTATAACTATAAGGATAAAATCGATTATTCAAGCTGGACACCTTTAGGTATAACTGATTGGGTAAATGGCCCAAATGGCTACAACCCAGGAAATGGAAGAGTAAACGTAGTGTGCTCTCAGCCCGATAATTCACAGCTCATTTATGTGGGAACACCATCAGGTGGGCTATGGAAAAGCATTAATGGCGGACAGTCGTGGAATACAACATTTGACCAAATGCCCCATCTGGGTGTTTCTTCTATTGCCATAAATCCCGACAGTTCTCATATTGTTTTTGCAGGTACTGGCGACAGGGATGCATACGACACCAAATGTATTGGCATCTATAAATCATCAGATGCAGGCAATACTTGGCTCCCAGCGGGATTTAACAACCCTAACCCTTGGAATAGTATCAATAAAATTCTGTTCAATCCCCTAAACACTAATACCATGTTCGTTTCAACTAATTACGGAATTTACAGAAGTAGTAACGGCGGACAAAACTGGACTAATGTTTACAGTGCTTGGGTAACAGATATCGTTTTTAACCCTTCAGATACTTCTATTCTCTATGCCAGTGGTGAGGCCTTTCTTCGTTCTGATAACGGAGGTATTACTTTCGTAAAAAACACACAATTACCCAACGATACCATCCGCCTCGAAATAGCAGTTACAGAAGCAAACCCCGATTATGTTTATGCCGTTTCTTCAAATGCCGATTATCAGTTTGGTGGCTTATACCGTTCAATAGATGCAGGAATAAATTTTACGCTTATGTCTGATACTCCTAATATTTTCGGATATGAACTCGATGCCAGTGATGATGCAGGTCAGGGATGGTACGATTTGGCTCTTGCAGTATCACCTCTAAATGCTGATGAAGTCTTTGTAGGTGCTATTAATGTATGGAAATCAACTGATGGCGGGCAAAACTGGTCTATATGCTCTCACTGGATATTTGATAACCCCTCTTTTTATACCCATGCAGATATTCATTATCTTGGTTTTTCGGGTAACCGTTTCTATTGTGGCAGCGATGGGGGCGTCTTCTATTCAGATGATTTTGGAATTAATTGGATAGATATTTCTGAAGGACTTGGCATATCACAATTTTACCGAATGGCCTCATCAGTTATTGACCCCGATTTTATTGTGGGTGGTACTCAGGATAATGGCTCTAACAGATTGCAGGATGGCGTTTGGACACATATCTTCGGAGCCGATGGCATGCAAACTCTTACTGACCCAACCGATATACAGATATTTTACTGCTCATACCAGAATGGTGGCATCATGAAAACTGTTGATAATGGCTTAACTATTGAATACATAATGCCTAACGATAGTATAGAAGGGGGGTGGGTTACTCCTTTTGCAATGCATCCTATAAACAATAATATTATTTATGCAGGATACGATGATGTGTATAAATCATTTAACGGAGGTTATTCATGGACTAAAATATCCGACAGTCTGGCCAATGGCGAAAAACTAAGTCATCTGAAAATTGCTCCAAACAACCCCGATTATATTTATACTTCTAGCAAAGACAAACTTTTTATAAGTAAAAATGATGGTCAAACATGGATAACTAAAACAATTCCCTTTTCGGGAATCATAACTGATATGGCCATTTCGTATGGCAACCCCGAGAAAATATGGCTTACAGTCTCAGGTAATAACGGCGACAGGGTCTATAAAAGCTTTGATGCAGGTCAAACACTCCAAAATATTACTTTAAATATAAATGGTACTGGTGTCCGCTCTATTGCACATCAACCAAATATGCACGATGCCATATATGCAGGTACCGAAAATGCCGTATTCTATACCGACACCACTCTAACACAATGGTTGCCCTTTTTTAACGGCCTCCCTAATGCCATTGTCAGCCAACTAGAAATCAATATGCAGGCACAGAAAATAAGAGCTGCAACCTATGGTCGTGGAATATGGGAATCTCCACTCTTTAATGCAAATGTTATAAACGAAATTCATAATGGTAAACCGTATATTATTTACCCCAATCCTGTAAAAGATTATTTGTTTATTGAATTCAACCAATTATCTATTACGGATATCTATCTCTTCGATATCAACGGTAAAAACATACGGGTACTTAAAAATAATACAACTAACAATATTAAATTAGATATTAGAGATTTGGTAAGCGGTATCTATTTTTTAAGAATTGAAAGTGGAGATAAAAAATATATAGAAAGAATAATTCTTATGAATTAAGCTGATTATTTCTCTTTCCTGATAATTATATAGGTCGGGAAATGATCGCTGTAGCCCCCTATATAAGTACCAAAAGAAAATGTCCTGAAAGGATAACCCTTAAATTGCCCATCTTGTGAAATAAGGTAAGCTTTATTATATATTTTGGCTTTATAAAATAAATATGTAGAGGGCTGTGAACTCAAAAAACCCTGTGAGATAATAATCTGGTCAAACAGATTCCACGAATCGCGATAACCCAGTGAACCAATACCTTTGCTGAAGTTTTCGTACATGGTGTTATATAACTGATTGGGTTCAAGCTTTTTTATATCACCTGCTGCATTTAAATATTTTTTAACACTTTGATTATTAGGGTCATCGTTGAGGTCACCCATAAAAACAATCTTAGACATAGGGTCTAATTGTAAAAGAGAATCTGTAATATGTCGTGCCACTTGCGCTGCCGCATTCCTTAGTGGCCGACTCCTTAATTCTCCTCCTCTGCGCGAAGGCCAGTGTGCTACAATAAAATGCATAGTCTCAC
>CAZVOS010000374.1:0-4108 GCA_964628845.1 uncultured Bacteroidales bacterium
TGCTTTTTCATTTAATAAAAGGGTGTCCTCGGGCATAAATGAAATATCAACCAGATTTTTACCTGCTTCAATAATTGTCTCAACAGTTCTGTACCCTAAAAAACCTGGTACTGCCGAAATGATAAGGTCGTATGGTTTGAGGAGCATTTTAAGTTCGTCCTCTCGTGTTACATCAAAATTTATGATATTTATGTTGTGATTTAACCTTAAAAAATCCAAAGCTTGAGTTGACACATCAGCCGAGGTCACATCAAATTTTTTATTCAGGTCAATAGCCATAGCTTTACCAACCATACCTGCTCCCAGTATTAATATTTTTGGTTTCATATTTTTTATTTTAAATATTTAAATGAATTCAAAAAGATATTAATTATCTAAGAATTATAAGCCCATTTAACAAAAATAGCACCCCATGTAAAGCCACCGCCAAAAGCAGCCAGGATAATATTGTCGTCTTTTTTAAATTGCTTTTCCCATTCGTACATACATAATGGGATAGTACCATTGGTAGTATTACCATACCTTTCAATATTAATGGTAACTTTTTCTTTGGGGATGTCCATTCTTTTAGCAGTAGCTTCAATTATTCTCAAATTTGCCTGATGAGGGATAAGCCAGGCTATATCATTATTAGTAAGATTATTTCGTTTCATAATTTCAACAGCCACATCGGCCATATTTGTAACAGCAGCTTTAAAAACGGGTTGACCTTCCTGATAAATGTAATGTTCTCTATCATCTATAGTTTGGTGAGTAGGTGGTTTTACAGAGCCACCAGCTTTTTGATGGAGATGAATTCTTCCAAAACCATCTGTATAAAGTCTCGAGTCAAGAATACCATAATTTTCTGTCGTTGGTTCCAGTAAGACAGCTCCTGCTGCATCGCCAAAGATGACACAAGTTGCTCTGTCGGTATAATCTGTAATTGACGACATCTTATCAGCGCCAACTACAACAACTTTTTTAAAAGCACCTGATTCAATGTATTTAGAAGCAGTAACTAAAGCAAAAATAAATCCTGAGCAGGCCGCATTAATATCAAAACTAAAGGCATTTTTAATGCCCACTTTATCACAAATAATGTTAGAAGTTGCAGGGAATAACATATCAGGAGTAACAGTAGCACAAATCAGAAGGTCTATTTCATCAGGGGAAATGCCTCTTTTTTCTAAGAGCCCTTTTACGACAGGTGCACCCATATCAGATGTACCTAATCCTTCCCCTTTAAGAATATGCCGTTCACTAATTCCAACACGAGTCATAATCCATTCTTCTGTTGTGTCGACCATAGTTTCAAGTTCCTCGTTAGTGAGTACGTATTCAGGAACATAAGCGTTTACAGCAGTTATAGCAGCATTAATTTTTTGCATCATTTATATTATTTTTATTTTCAATATATTCACTTAAAGCTTCTTGAATTTTATGTGGCATTTTAGCTTTAAATACATTGTATGTAAGCATTATCATATTTTTAATGGCTTTACTGTTAGATATACCATGACCAATGATAACGGTTGAATCAATCCCCAATATGGGTGTTCCCCCATAATTTTCATAATTAAAACGGTTGAAATACTCATCTTTAATGCCTCTTTTTAGGGTTAAAGTGTACATGGCTTCACATGCCTTTAATGCAATATTTCCTGTAAAGCCGTCACAAACAAACACATCTGCTTTATCCCCAAATAAATTATGACCTTCGGCATTTCCAATAAAATTTATTTTTTGAGTTTCTTTAAGCAGGTTAAATGCAGCCAAACTAAGGATATTTCCTTTTTCCTCCTCTTCGCCTATATTAAGGAGTGCAATTTTAGGTTGTTGAATATTTAAAACATTTTTAGCATAAAGGTCTCCAATAATGGCAAATTGTTTTAAATTTTCAGGTTTACAATCAGGATTTGCACCAACATCAAGCAATAGGCCAACACCTCCCTTTTCTTTAGGTAAGAGTGTTGTAATACAAGGCCTTAAAACGCCCTGTATGGTACCTAAAGAAAACATGGCCCCAACTACCATTGCGCCTGTGTTTCCTGCACTTGCAAAAGCATCAATTTTTTTTTGTGCTAAATAACTGAAAGCTTTTGCAATACTTGAATTTGGTTTTTGTAAAAGAGCTTTTGTAGGTTTTTCCCCCATCCCAATAATATCGGAGCAATGTACAACTTCAAAAGATGTTGAACTGCTTTTCTTATCAATTAATTTAGTTTTGATGATATTCTCATCACCAAATAGAACAATATTTACGTCAGAGGGTAATTCATTAATAGCGAGTAAAACACCATCAATAGTTGCTTCTGGAGCATAATCACCACCCATTATATCAATACCTAATTTCATCAGGGAGGTATTAAATTATGAACTTCCTAAACAGTCTGTTCTTTTTGTATGGCTTCTTTGCCTCTGTAATATCCGCAAGAGCTACAAACTCTATGATACTTTACAGGAGCCCCACAGTTAGAACAAACAGAAAGCTGTGCTAAGACTGCTTTATAATGTGTTCTTTTCTTTTTGGTTCTGGTTTTCGAAAACCGTCTTTTTGGATTTGGCATGATTCAATTTTTTTTAATTTTCTTTTATATTATTCAAATTTTTTAAAATATCCCATCTGTTGCTTTGTTCTTTTTTGCACTGGAGTTCATTAATACGCTTTAGCATTATTGGATTACAAGTGCTTTTCCCATTATTATCATCAGGATGAACTCTTTTCATAGGTAGTGCTAAATGAATATATTCATAAATATATTGAGCAATATTAATTTCATTGCAGTTAAATGGTATGAATATTATCTCATCTGTTTCTTCTCTGTAGTTATCCCCAAACTTTACAAATATTATTTTATCACTTTCTATTTCGATTTCAACCTCATCAAGACAAATATCACATTCTGTAATAACACTACCTTTTATAATAAAGTTTAAAGAAAGAATTCTTGATGTCTTTTCTAAAATGACTTTAAGACATAAGTTTCCTTTTTTAGCTTCAGAGAATTCAAAATTTTCAAAGAACTCATCTTTAATTTCATAATCATATTGATGAATTCCTTCTTTTAGATGTGCAAAGGATATTGCAAATTGATTAAGAAATCTGGACATATTATTTTAAAAAGTTTGCAAAATTATATAAAATGAATGACAATGCAAAATTAAATCATAGATTTTTAACCTAATTCACTTATTTTTTTAAGAAGTCTTTTATCAATAATTTCTATATCCTTGCCATTGATGTCAATAATACCTTCTTTTTTAAATTCTGTGAGAAGTCGTACAGTATTTTCCTCTGATATGGCAGAAAGTTCACCCAAATCTTTTCGGGTAAGATTTAAATTAAAGTTGTCTGAATTGTTTAGATTAGATAAATATAAAAGACTATCAGCAACCCTGCCTCTGATATTTTTCTGATTCAGTGTGATAATTTTTCTCATAATAGTGGCTACAGATTTTCCGAAAGCTTTATTAAGACGAATTAGAAACTCATGATTTTGAATGTAAAGTTTTTTTATATATTCAAGATCAATCATGCAAATTCTGCTGCTTTCCAAAGCGGTTACTGAATATGAATAATAGGGGATTTCAAAAAAAGACAATAAACCGATATAGCTTTGGGGTTTTAAAATATATAGAATGATGTTCCTGTTGTTAATTCCTTCTATATAAAGCTTTGCAGAACCCTCGAGCAGATAAATAGCTGAACTTACATTACTGCCCTGCTTACAAATAGTTTCGTGTTTTTTGTAAAAAGTATGCAATGGATTAATTTCAGAAAAATCTCCATTTAAGCTTTCAACTACTCTATATATATCACATTTGAAATTACAATGTAAGCAATTCACTTCTTTATCAAATTTCATCTTTAATTTATTTAAAATGCAAATATATAAAATAAGTTGATATAAAACAATGATACATTTCAATTTATTACTTCATAAATTATATGGATATTTATAATACTTTTGATTTTTTAAATTAGAAATTTGGTTTTTTGTATTAATAATTTTAAAAAGGAGGTAAAATGCTACATGGACCAGCTGCAAAACTTGCCGATGATAAATCTGCTGCAAGGAAATCGAAATTAGGAATAAAGTTATTTTTTGTTTATGCTCTTATTTAT
>CAZVOS010000375.1:0-4106 GCA_964628845.1 uncultured Bacteroidales bacterium
CCATACCCATCTTGTTTATGCCGGAAGCCGGGAGATTGAATACATTGATAAGATTAAGGGGCTCAGCTATGAAGAGATAGCCCAGCGTGGTGGGGGCATCCTTAACTCAGCAAAACGACTACAGGAAACTTCTGAAGAAGAACTCACAGAACAAGCCCTTGAGCGGCTGGATGAAATTAAGATGTTGGGTACGGGTGCTGTAGAAATAAAAAGTGGTTACGGGCTAAATACCGAAAGTGAACTTAAAATGCTAAGAGTTATACGTAAGTTGAAAGCTTTAAGTCCCCTCACTATTAAAGCCACCTTTCTGGGGGCTCATGCAGTACCCCTCGAATATAAAGGGAGGCAAAGCGACTATGTTGAGCTTATTATCAACGAGATGCTTCCACTTGTGGCTGCCGAAGAGCTTGCTGATTATATTGACGTGTTCTGCGACAAAGGATTTTTTACTGTAGAAGATACCGACCGCTTGCTTATGGCGGGTATGAAGTACGGCTTACGTCCTAAGTTGCATGCCAACGAGCTTGATTATTCAGGGGGTATTCAAACGGGTGTTAAATATAATGCCCTCTCGGTTGACCACCTTGAGTTTACGGGTGCAGCAGAAATAAAAGCATTGTTGAATACCGAAACCATGCCCACCCTATTGCCCGGCGCTGCCTTCTTTCTGAACATGATACACCCTCCTGCACGTAAGATGCTCGATGCTGGTCTCCCTCTTGCCCTTGCCAGTGATTATAACCCCGGCTCCTCCCCTTCGGGCAATATGCAGCTTATCACGTCCATGGGTTGTATTGTTTTGCGTATGCTCCCCGAAGAGGTTATCCATGCAGTAACTATCAACGGGGCTTATGCCATGGGCGTTGAAGAAGAACTCGGCAGCATTACCATAGGGAAAAAAGCCAATGTGTTTATTACTAAAAAGATTCCTACTTACACTTTTATGGCTTATGCTTATGGTTCCGATAAAGTTGAAACAGTCATCATTAATGGACTTGTCCAATAAAAATATTTAAAAATGTATAAAAGAATAATCTTCATTTTAATCCCGCTATTTTCAATTTTTATTTTCTTTTCTGCATATACACAGGATATTCCTGAAAAAAGCTCTGAAGTTTATTTTACATCTGATTTTTCACCACAAGGGGTTTTGAATATATACAATTACATAAATGAGAAAATACATGGCAAGGTGGGTATAAAGGTACATTTTGGTGAAGAAGGCAACACCAATTTCCTGAAGCCGGATTTGATTAAGGGGCTTTGCATGAAACTTAATGCCACTCTTGTTGAAACGAATGTGTTATATGTATCAAAACGCCGTTATACGGCATCACATATTGAGCTTGCTAAATCGCATGGTTTTGACTTTGCACCTATCGACATTTTGGATGCTGAATCAGATAAAGAGCTCACAACTAAAGATTGCAAGCATTATAAGATAGTGAAGGTGGGCTCTCATTTCGACAATTACGATTCATTTATCATTTTTTCACATTTTAAAGGTCATGGCAGTGCCGGCTTTGGTGGTGCCATAAAAAACATATCTATGGGTTTTGCTTCTGTTGCCGGTAAGATGGCTATGCATGCTTCTGCCGTCCCTTCAACCAACAACAGTAAATGTACACGTTGCGGAATTTGTGTTAAAGAATGCCCAGCAGGAGCTATTACTCTTGAGCCACTGGCTATTGACACGGCCAAATGTATAGGATGCGGTAAATGTATTGGCGAATGTAAGTTTGGTGCTATCAATGTGCCCTGGCAAAGTACAGCTCAGGAAATTTTTCTCGAACGCCTTGTTGAATACGCCAAAACAATTATCGAACATAATAATAATATGGTTTATATCAATGTGTTGGCCAATATTTCCAAAGACTGCGACTGTTCACGCCGTGCATCTAAACCTTTTTTGGATGATATAGGCATTTTGGCTTCCACCGACATTGTGGCCATCGAAAAGGCCAGTCATGATATGGTTGATAAAGCCCACAGTTGCGATGATGCCTTCCTTAAGGTCAATTCGGTAAGCGGTAAGAACCAGATTGAATACGCTAGTAAGCTTGGTATGGGCAATAAAAAGTATATTATTATTGACATTGATAAGAAACAATAAAATCTCACATCAATTTTTTATATTTGCAACATAAAAAAGAAAATTAAACTATTAGTATATGAAAAAACTCATCGAATGTGTACCCAATTTCAGCGAAGGTGTAAATATGGGTATTATTAAACAAATAACAAACCAGATAGAAACTGTAGAAGGTGTAACTCTACTTGATGTTGACCCGGGCAAAGCCACCAACAGGACTGTAGTTACCTTTGTCGGCACTCCTGAAGAAGTTGTTGAAGCAGCTTTCAGAGCTATTAAAAAGGCATCTGAGCTGATAGACATGAGCAAGCATAAAGGAGAGCATCCGCGCATGGGAGCTACCGATGTATGCCCGTTTGTACCTGTTTCTAATATAAGTATGGAAGAAACTGTTGTGTATGCACGCATGCTTGCTAAAAGAGTGGGCGAAGAACTTCAGATACCAGTATATTGTTACGAAAATGCTGCTTTTACTAAGGAACGAAGGAATCTCGCTTATTGTCGTTCGGGCGAATATGAGGCCCTGGCTGATAAACTGACTAAAGAAGAATGGAAACCCGATTTTGGACCTGCCGTTTTTAATGCCAAAGCAGGGGCTACAGCAGTAAGTGCTAGAGATTTTCTTGTTGCATATAATGTAAATCTCAACACCACATCTACCCGCAGAGCCAATGCCATTGCCTTCGATGTCAGAGAAAAAGGACGTACCATTAAAGATGAAAAAGGCAATAATGTAACAATACCCGGCTCATTAAAAGCTGTTAAAGCTATCGGCTGGTTCATTGAGGAATATGGCATAGCACAGATATCCATCAACCTGACAAATATAAGCATCACCCCTGTTCATATTGCTTTTGATGAAATATGTGCCAAAGCACAACAAAGAGGCATACGCGTAACTGGGTCTGAACTTGTTGGCCTCATCCCTCTCAAAGCCATGCTCGATGCAGGTAAATATTTCCTCCGCAAACAGCAACGCAGTCTAGGTATCTCCGAATCTGAAATCATCAAGATTGCTGTAAAATCTCTTGGACTGGACGACCTCAAGCCCTTTATTCCTCAGGAAAAAATTATTGAGTATGTGCTGGCAGACAAAACAAAGAAACGCCTTATCGACATGAACCTTCAACAGTTTGCCAATGAAACGGCTTCTGAATCACCTGCTCCCGGCGGTGGTTCTATTTCTGCCTATGCAGGTGCTCTGGGCGTTTCCTTAGCAACAATGGTGGCCAACCTGTCATCTCATAAAAAGGGCTGGGACGACAAATGGGAAGAATTCTCAAACTGGGCTGAGAAAGGACAAAAAATCAAGGATGAACTGCTTTATCTCGTAGATGAAGATACAAATGCTTTTAATAAAATAATGGAAGCTTTTGGCTTACCTAAAGCTACTGATGAAGAAAAAGCACTCAGAAAAAAAGCTATTGACGCTGCCACTAAATATGCCATTGAAATACCCTTCAAGGTGATGCAAAAATCCTATGAGGCCATGGCTATAGTAAAAGCAATGGCAGAAAATGGCAACCCCAACTCAGTAAGCGATGCAGGTGTAGGTGCATTATGTATCCGTACAGCCGTTTATGGTGCTTATCTTAATGTGCAAATCAATTCGGCAGGTCTTGACGACAAAGAATTTACAGATACAATTTTCAGTAAAGCACAAGATATCTTTAATAATACTATAAAGGAAGAAGCTGAAATTATTGACATTGTTAAAAGCAAAATATAGAAAGCCCCAAAAAACGAACCTTTTCTGCCAATATGTCTCTATGACTCATAGATGCACTAAGTATCTATTACCTAACTTTCCCTAGGTTTTTATACACTACAAAATGAATCATTGAAATTATATTAAGTACAATTAATAATTACACATTATTTAAATGAGTTAAATTTTTTAGTCCAGAGGACTTATATATCAATAAAAAAACATAACAACACATAATGTTTGTCCGTATGAACATTAACAATTATTTTAAAACTTGTTTATCACCTAAAGGCGAAACCTGTTTTT
>CAZVOS010000376.1:0-4101 GCA_964628845.1 uncultured Bacteroidales bacterium
CCACATAATCTTTCCCAACTTCTTATGAAAAACCATCGGGCTTTGCTTGCCATTAACTGACATAATCCTTTGAATCTTTTCTTTGATGTTCTTTTCTGCCTCTTCAAACTCAGGCGTATCTACAGGAATTTTTCCTGTACGAATGTCATCTGCCAAGTAATCAGAAATAGTATAGGGTAGTATAAAATAGCCATCCCCCGAACATTGCATCAATGAGCTGGCTCCCAAACGATTGGCACCATGGTCTGAGAAATTTGCCTCTCCAATGGCATACAGTCCGTTTACTGTAGTCATTAAATTATAATCAACCCACAGACCCCCCATTGTATAATGTCCTGCTGGATATATCTTCATTGGTGTTTCGTATGGATTCTCACCTGATATCTTTTCATACATCTCAAATAAGTTTCCATATTTATTTTCAATAGCTTTTTTGCCTTGTTTGTTAATGGCATCTTTAAAATCAAGATATACCGATAAACCTGATGGCCCAACACCATAACCCGCATCACACCTTTCTTTGGCTGCTCTCGATGCCACATCTCTGGGAACAAGATTACCAAAGGCAGGATAGCGTCTTTCAAGATAATAATCCCTTTCTTCCTCAGCTATGTCTTTGGGCGAACGTTTATCTCCTTGTGCTTTTGGTACCCATACACGTCCATCGTTCCTCAAAGATTCCGACATCAGTGTCAATTTCGATTGAAAATCACTTAATACAGGTACACATGTGGGATGTATTTGGATAAAACTTGGATTTCCAAAGAAAGCTCCTTTTTTGAAAGCTGCCCAGGCAGCACTTGCATTCGAATTTACTGCAAGTGTCGAAAGATAATAAATAGTACCGTATCCACCTGTTGCAAGTACTACTGCATGTGCTGAATGCTTTTCGATAGCTCCTGTTACAAGATTTCTTGTAATTAACCCTCTGGCTTTACCATTAACAACAACAACATCAAGTACATCCCGCCTAGGATACATGCTTACCTTGCCTTTATTAACCTGACGTAATAGTGAGGAATAAACTCCCAATACACATTGCTGTCCTGTCTGTCCACTGGAATAAAAGGTTCTCGATACCTGTACCCCACCAAACGACCTGTTATCCAAATAACCACTATAATCTCTTGCAAAAGGAACCCCTAAAGCTATGTAATGGTCTATTACATAATTACTTACTTCAGCTGCTCTGTATACATTAGCTTCCCTTGCCCTGAAATCTCCTCCTTTTAACATATCATAAAACAATCTGTAAACACTATCTCCATCATTTTTGTAATTTTTAGCTGCATTTATACCTCCTTGTGCTGCTACTGAATGAGCCCTGCGAGGTGTATCCTGATAACAAAATACCTTTACATTATATCCCAACTCCCCCAGACTAGAAGCTGCTGATGCCCCTGCCAAACCAGTACCAACTACTATAACATCTATCTTTTTCTTGTTGGCAGGATTTACCAAACGTAAACTGGCTTTATGTTTCGACCACTTTTCTGATAAAGGACCATCAGGTATTTTAGAATTTAATTTTGTCATAATATATGTATTTAAAAAAAATGATTACGTATTTAGAAAACTAATAGAAAAAATAAAAATAAATAGGAATCAACGAAAATCCTATGGCTATACATAAACCATAAATTGTTGATATAACTTTTATTACAGGTGTATAGGTAGGGTGATTTAAACCTAAAGTCTGAAATGCCGATTGAAATGCATGATTCAAGTGGAAACCCAAAAATATAAAACAAATTACATATATAATAGAATAAACCGGTGCTTTAAATAAATATTTCGTCATTGTGAAAAAATCATGTGTGTCATTTATACCTTCCGGTACCGATACCCATCCCAGCTTTACAAAGAAAAAATGAGTAAAATGTAATATTAAAAAAAGAAAAATAATAATACCTGTGTGAATCATATACCTCGAAAAACAGGACGTCTTTGATTTTGAAGCTACAGCATATTTGACAGGTCTTACAAAATAATTGCGCAATTCAACCATAACTCCTATTATCATATGGATTATAAATCCTGCAAATAAAATATATTCAAAAACCTTTATACCAAGATTACTCGTCATAAAATCTGCGGCTTTACTAAATAATATGCCTTCATCTCCGATGAGCATAAGCATATTTATTAAAAGATGAACTACAAGAAATGACATAAGAAATAAACCGGCTATCGCCATGATAACCTTACTACTGATTGTTGACAGCTTGAAATTAAGTTTTCCCATAATATTTAAATATGTTTTGATTTATATCTATTCAATATTTGTTTTATATATATTGAACACAAAAATATATTTTAGTTATTAATATACAAACAATTTTCATAATTTAAAATCATTTTAAATTGTTTTTAATTACAAATAATTGTTGATAAATAAAATTATTTTTTTTAAAAATAAACTTATGTTTATTGTCTGTTGAATAGCTAAAATTTATTTATTATTTAAGTGGCGTGAAATTTAAAAAGCCCTGTACTGCTATGATTTCCAAATAACTTCTTCACATTTATTTTTATTAAAACAAAGATAGCGGGACAAAACAAACAAGTAATCGGATAAACGATTTAAATATTTTAGTATCAATCCATCAATATCTTCTTTTGTAGATAATTTTATCACAATACGTTCTGCCCTTCTGCATATACAACGTGCCACATGAGCATGTGCCGATAATATATTGCCTCCAGGTAAAATGAAATGTTTAAGTTCGGGCAATATGCTATTCATACTATCTATCTCTTTTTCAAGATATTTTACATCCTTTTCGGTGATAGAAGGTAAATTTTTTATGAGTTCATTATCTTCACACGCCAATAAACTTTCAATTCTGAATAACTTTTCCTGTATTTGTTTTATTTTTCTATTTTGCGGGCTTTTGTTTTGATAATCAATGATAAGTGCCATATAACTTTTCAACTCATCAACACTGCCATATGCATCTACACGTATATGGTATTTAGGAACACGCTTTCCTCCTATTAATGAGGTCTCACCTGTGTCGCCTTTTTTTGTGTATATTTTGTAATTCATTATTTTAATTGGGAATTTTCAAATGTAGCACTAATATCAGAATTAATATAATCCGATTCTATTTCTCCATCCTTTAATCGGATAATTCTATGGGCAAATTTGGCAATATCCTCTTCATGTGTGACCAATATCACAGTATTACCACTTTTATGTATCTGATCTAACAATGCCATAATTTCAAGCGAAATTTTCGAATCCAGATTCCCTGTCGGTTCATCAGCAAGTATTATAGAGGGGTTGTTTACCAATGCTCTGGCTATAGCTACTCTTTGTTTCTGACCTCCTGAAAGTTCGTTGGGTTTGTGTTTTACTCTATCTCCCAAACCTACATTTTCCAACACACTCATAGCCATCTTATAACGTCTTTCTTTTTTTATTCCTGCATAAATTAACGGGAGCATCACATTCTCTAAAGTAGTGGAACGTGGAAGTAAGTTAAACGACTGAAATACAAAGCCTATTTCTTTGTTCCTTATTTCTGCCAGTTCATTATCTGTTAAATTACTTACTTTTTTATTGTTGAGTATATATTCTCCTGAGGTAGGCGTATCCAAACAGCCAAGAATATTCATGAGTGTCGATTTTCCAGAACCTGATGCACCCATAATAGCTACATATTCATTATTTTTTATGGTTAAAGTTATCAACTTTAATGCTTTTATTATTTCAGTTCCAACTTTATAGTGCTTTGAAATTTGGGCTAATGATATAAGTGTTGTTTTTTCCAAAACAATTAGATATAATTTGTTATTGACAACAAAAGTAAAGAAATCTATAAATAAAAAAAATAAAATAAGTTTAATATCTTAAAAGGAGTACATGACCGGTATGTCTGTACATAAAATCAGTTCCATCTAAGGTGCGTAAAAATATAATCCATGTATATACTGCTTCAGGTGCAGGGTTTCCTTCAAAAGTTTTGCCATCCCACCCCAAGTTGTAATCATTTGTTTCGAAAACCAACTCACCCCAGCGGTTATAAATATACATATTAAAATTATCATTATTTAAACCAACACCTTTTGGAATAAAGTAATCATTCCTGCCATCAT
>CAZVOS010000377.1:0-4097 GCA_964628845.1 uncultured Bacteroidales bacterium
ATATCTGACCATTCATTGGGAGGTCTGCTTTCTGGATATATTCATTTATCTCATCAATACTTGCGCCATCAAAAATAGGAGAATCAAATTTCAGCCCTAATTTTTGGCCAGCCCATCCAAGAACAGTTTCATAAATCTGTCCAATATTCATTCGTGAAGGAACACCCAGGGGATTCAAAACAATATCAACGGGGGTTCCATCTTCGAGGAATGGCATGTCTTCTTCGCGGACTATTCTTGCGAGGATACCTTTGTTTCCATGACGCCCAGCCATTTTGTCTCCAACAGTAAGTTTTCTCTTTTTTGCCACAAAAACTTTGGCAAGCTGGATTATACCACTAGGTAAATCGTCTCCGATTTGCGAAGTAAATTTTTTGCGGTTGTAAACGCCTAAGATATCTTTTTGTTTAATATTATAATTGTGAATAAGTTGTTTTATAAGAGTGTTCTTGTCTTTATCAGTTGTCCATTTGCTAGGATTGATATTCGTATAATCGATAGATGCAAGAATTTTTTGTGTAAATTTTGTGCCTTTAGGAACAACAATCTCCTTATAATTATTAAAGACACCTTGTGCAATTTTACCACTGACAAGAACAATAAGTTTATCGATTAGTTTTTCCTTCAGAATTTGAGAATTTTTTTCATATTCTTTAGTCAGGTCATCAATAACTATTTTTTCTTTAACTTTAGTTTTCTTGTCTTTGAATACTCTTGAGAAGAGTTTTTTATCAATAATAACACCCTTAAGAGATGGGTGTGCTTTTAGAGAAGCATCTTTAACATCGCCGGCTTTATCTCCAAAAATTGCACGTAAAAGTTTTTCTTCTGGTGTTGGGTCTGTTTCACCTTTTGGAGTAATTTTTCCAATAAGGATATCACCCTCTTTAACTTCGGCACCGATTCTGATGATGCCATTTTCATCTAAATCTTTTGTGGCTTCTACACTAACGTTTGGAATATCATTAGTAAGTTCTTCGAGACCTCTTTTTGTTTCGCGGACTTCAAGTAAATACTCATCAATATGTAATGAAGTAAAATAGTCTTCTCTAACAATTTTTTCAGAAATTACAATAGCATCTTCGAAATTATATCCTTTCCAAGGCATAAAAGCTACTTTAAGATTTCTTCCTAAAGCCAGTTCTCCATTTTGAGTGGCATAACCTTCGCATAATACTTGTCCTCTAGTAACTTTTTGACCTTTTCTAACAATAGGTTTAAGGTTAATTGTTGTGTTCTGGTTTGTTTTAGTAAATTTAGTGAGTTTATAAGTTTTGACGTCGTCGTCAAAACTTACAAGTTTTTCATCTTCAGTTCTGTTGTAGCGTATAACAATTTCTATGGCATCAACATATTCAACCACACCATTACCTTCGGCGTTTATAAGAACTCTCGAGAAACGGGCAACATCTTTTTCGAGACCTGTTCCTACTATTGGTGCTTCAGGCCAGAGAAGAGGTACTGCCTGACGCATCATGTTAGAACCCATTAAAGCACGGTTGGCATCATCGTGTTCAAGAAAAGGTATTAAAGAAGCAGCAATAGAGGCAATCTGATTAGGTGCCACATCCATTAAGTCAACGTTTTGTTTTTCAACAATAGGATAATCAGCTAAATACCTTGTTTTTACCTTATCGCTTGAAAAAGAACCATCTGTATTTAAATCTTCGTTAGCATGTGCAATTATCTTTTTTTCTTCTTCTTCAGCACTTAAATAAATAGGTTCATCTTTTATATTAACAACACCATTATCAACTTTTCTGTAAGGTGTTTCAATAAAACCTAATTTATTTATTTTAGCAAAAACACATAATGAAGAGATAAGTCCGATATTTGGACCTTCCGGTGTTTCGATAGTACATAATCTGCCATAATGGGTATAATGGACGTCGCGTACTTCAAAGCCCGCTCTTTCTCTTGACAAGCCACCAGGCCCTAAAGCTGATACACGTCTTTTATGAGTTAACTCGGCAAGGGGGTTTGTTTGATCCATAAATTGCGACAATTGATTTGTAGCAAAGAATGAATTAATGACTGAAGATAATGTTTTTGCATTTATAAGGTCAATAGGAGTAAATACTTCATTATCACGTACATTCATTCTTTCACGAATGGTTCTTGCCATACGTGCTAAACCAACGCCAAACTGAGCAAATAACTGTTCGCCAACTGTTCTAACCCTTCTGTTACTTAAATGGTCTATGTCGTCAAGATCTACATTGCTATTGGCAATTTCGATGATATGTTTAATAATAAAGATAATATCTTCTTTAGTTAGAACTCTTGTTTCGATAGGGGTATTCAGATTTAATTTTTTATTAATTCTGTATCTTCCTACCTCTCCAAGGTCATAACGTTTATCAGAGAAGAACAATTTTTCGATAATACCTCTAGCCGTTTCTTCATCTGGTGGGTCAGCATTTCTAAGCTGTCTGTAAATGTACTCAACGGCTTCTTTTGCTGAATTGGCTGGGTCTTTTTGTAGGGTATTATAAATAAGAGAGAAGTCTTTTATAACATCTTCTTCACTTTCTTTGTGAATTAAAATAGTTTTAATACCTGAATCTAAGATGAGTTCTAAGTGTTCTTTTTCAATAATAACTTCCCTGTCGATAACAACTTCGGTTCTTTCTAAAGAAACAACTTCGCCGGTATCTTCATCAACAAAATCTTCAATCCAGTTTCGGACAACTCTTGCTGCTAATTTTTTTCCAACAACTTGCTTAATAGTAGTTTTTGCAACTTTAATTTCTTCAGCCAGGTCAAAAATAGTAAGTATATCTTTATCCGTTTCGTAACCAATAGCTCTTAGAAGAGTTGTAACGGGTAATTTCTTTTTTCTATCAATGTAGGCATATAATATGTTATTGATATCTGTTGTAAATTCCATCCACGAACCTTTAAAAGGAATAATGCGTGCAGAATACAACAAAGAGCCATTGGCATGGCGAGAAGAGCCAAAGAAAACGCCAGGTGACCTGTGTAATTGAGATACAATAACTCTTTCGGAGCCGTTAATGACGAAAGTTCCTTTAGGAGTCATGTAGGGGATAGGTCCTAAATAGACATCCTGAACTATTGTTTCAAAATCCTCGTGTTCAGGATCTGTACAATATAATTTTAACTTGGCTTTTAAAGGAACACTATAAGTCAATCCTCGTTCCAGACATTCTTCTATAGAGTATCTCGGGGGGTCTACGAAATAATCAATAAATTCCAATACAAAATTATTTCTTGCATCGGATATTGGAAAATTTTCGCAGAACACCTGAAATAAGCCCTCATTCTGTCTTTTTTCTGGTATTGTTTCAAGTTGAAAAAATTGTTGAAAAGATTCGATTTGAATATCTAAGAAATCAGGATATTCACATTTTGCTTTGGTTGCAAAGCTAATTCTCTGGGTGTTATTTGTATGAATCAATGTGTGTGAGGTTTTTAAGTTAAAAAGAAAATTAATAAACAACTTTAAACTACAAAAAGTATCAGACTTCTTTTAGAAGAGAAGTCTAATACTTAATGTTTGTGAAAGAAGCGTATTTACTTAATTTCAACCTCAGCTCCAGCTTCTTCTAACTGACTCTTTAACGCTTCAGCTTCATCTTTAGAAACGCCTTCTTTAATTGATTTTGGTGCAGCATCTACCAATTCTTTAGCTTCTTTAAGTCCAAGACTTGTTAATTCTTTGACCAATTTAACAACAGCCAATTTTGATTGACCAGCTGCTTTAATAATAACATCAAATTTTGTTTGTTCTTCAACGGCATTTGCACCATCAGCTTGAGCTGGGCCAGCCACAGCTACTGCTGTTGCCTGTGCGGGTTCTATACCATATTCATTTTTTAAAATTTGTGCTAATTCATTTACTTCTTTAACAGTTAAATTAACTAACTGTTCTGCAAAAGCTTTTAAATCTGCCATTTTTATTTAATTTTAAATAGTTTTTACTTTAATTAATTATTTTATTCTTTTTCTGATAATGTCTTAACTACACCTGCCAATATGGTTTTTCCGGAATTGAGAGCCGACATCACATTCATAATAGGTGATCTCAGACTCAGAATAACATCAGCAATAAGTTCATTCTTAGATTTTATTTT
>CAZVOS010000378.1:0-4091 GCA_964628845.1 uncultured Bacteroidales bacterium
ACTGGGATTTTCTTTAGTTTTTTCTTTCTAAGATTTAGACGGTAAACATCTTGAGGGTTTTGCATGGCTTCTTTTAGGTTTCTGAATTCTTTTTTTTGTGATAATGTAAGTGAGTCGAGCAATTGTGCATAAACAGAATTAGGAACAACTGCAACAAGAAACAGAATTATAGAAATTTTAAAAAAAAATCTTCTTTGTATTAACATAAATGGTGATAAAAATACATATTAATAATGATAATTTTTGTTATTTTGCAAAAAAAACGTTCAATAAATGTATAAATATTTTTTTTTATTTATTTTTGTTATTTTTCTTTTAATTCAGGATAAACAAAGTATAGCACATTGTTTAAATCCGGATTCTGTTTACAAAAGTATTGAAAAATCTAACTTATCAGATACTGTAAAAGCATATAAGTATGTTGATTTTGCATTACAATATAGAGTAGGTTATCCGCAATTATCTATTTCTTGTTTGTACAAAGCCATTGATATATATGAAAATGAGGGCAGGAAAAAAGATGCAGCAGCAATACGTGCTTTTATGGCACAGATATATGCACAAATGGGTTTATATTCAATTGCGGCAGAACATTTTATTTATGCCTATAAAATATATTCAAAATTAGATGATAATATTTCCCTAGCATGGTTATATATTGATATTGGTAATTTATACTTTGAAGTAAAAAAATATGATAAAGCAAGGGGTTATTATCAAAAATCCCTTGAACGATTCAATACTGATAAACATGGTTTAGGAATATCTGTAAATATGTTGAATTTTGGTCTTATAAAAGAAAAACAGGGTGATTTTAATGCGGCGTTATTCTATTATAATGAATGTTTGAAATTAAGGAAACAATTAGATGATATATTTCTTGTGGCACATATCTATTCTTATATTGGCAGAGTATATATAGAATTAGAAGATTATGATAAAGCGTATTCTTTTTTATATAATTCAATTCATATAATAAATGAGTTGCCAGAAAAAATAGATTTGATTAAACAGCAACTATATACTGATTACAATTTACTGGCTCAATTATTTGAGAAGCAAGTGAAAACTGAAATGACATTTTTATATGCTGATACAGCTTTGAAAAGTGCCATTCAAAATACAGATACCATTAATATGATTAATGGTAATTTTTATTTAGGGCAATTATATTATAAAAACAGTCAATATAAAGAAGCACTTGTTTTTTTAGAATCGGCTTTAGTATTAGCTGAACAATTCCACAAATATGACATGCTGGAAAACATTTATTTGTATTTAATCAAAACAGAATTAAGTATTGGTAATAAATTAAGAATTGAAAAATATATAAGTGAATTTGAAAAAAATAAAGCACATATTGATGAGCTTCAAAATACATCTAAAGATGAGAATTTAGATTTGGCGATAAACTCATTTTTAAAGGAGCTAGAATTAGAGCAAGCAAAAAGAAGTGAACATATTATTAAAATAGTTATTTATGTTTCTCTTATAATATTTGTTGTTATTATTATAATTGTAGCCGTATTTTACTATTATAAAAGTCGCTTATTGAAAAATCAGAGGCGTCTTATCAATACTGCTTTTGATGGCATAGTATTACATTCAAAAGGGATAATATATGATGTAAATGAAAGTTTTATTCAATTTACTGGTTATACCTACAAAGAACTTATAAACAGCAGTATATATAAATATATTGATAAAAATCAACACGAAGAAATAAAAAATAATATTTCAACAAATAAAACTGCTCTTTATCTTACAAAATTGAAATTAAAAAATGATGTATGGGTTAATATTGAAGCTGATGCAAAGGGATTTGACTTTGAGGGTAAAAAAATGAGACTAATTACTATAAGGGATATGACAGAGAAAATTAAAGTTCAAGAACAGATACAGCTTTTCAAAACCATTATAGAACAGAATTTTTCTTCAATTATTATTACAGATACTAACGGGAAAATTGAATATGTGAACCCCAGTTTTACAAGGATGACAGGATACAGTCAGGATGAAATTTTAGGAAAAAATCCACGCATTTTAAAATCAGGTTATCATGATGTCGATTTTTATAAAAATATGTGGAAACAGATTAAAAGCGGTATGGCTTGGTCGGGGATTTTAAAGAATAAGAACATAGATGGATTATATTTCTGGGAAGAAACTAATATAACACCCATTAAAGATAAAGAGGGAAACATAATAAAATATGTAGCTATTAAAAGAGATATAACAAAACGTAAACAATTAGAAGATGATATAAAAACATATAATGAGCATCTGAAGATTATATTTGAAGGGCTGTTGGCATTGGTCATAGTAATTGATTATGAAACAGAACAAATTATTTTTACCAATCATAAGGTGGACTTGATATTTGGAGACGTTAAAGAGAAACACATTAATGATTTGATAATAGATGCGGAAGGAGTAAGAACAATACTACTAGAAAAGCCAATTATTGATGAGGTCAACAAAATGGAAGAATATTTGAAGAAAGAAATATATCTTTCGGATAAAAAGCTCTGGTATGATGTAGAGTTTCGTCTAATCAAATGGGTTGACGGCAGAAAAGCAGTGCTTTTACTTGCCGATGATATTACCGACAAAAAGAATACTATTATTGCACTCAATGCACTCAATGCCTCAAAAGATAAATTCTTTTCCATTATTTCGCATGATTTGCGTAATCCTTTTCAGGGCTTACTTGGTTTCTCGGATATTTTGCGGCATCATATTGATTTTAGTGATAGCGGAACAGTTAAAATGCTTGCAGAAAATATTTATAGTGCCACCAAAACTTCGTATGAGTTGCTCGAAAAACTTCTCGAATGGGCTAAACTGCAAAAAGGTACCATTCAAATAAATAAGGAAAAAATCATTTTGAGTACTCTTGTAAAGGAATTAGTTAAATCTCTTTACTCATCGGCAAATATAAAATCTCTTACTATAGAAATAAATATAGATGATAAGCTTATGGTTTATTCTGATATGTTTGTGCTTGAGACTGTATTGAGAAATTTAATATCCAATGCCATTAAATTTACCCCATCAAAAGGTCTTATCCAGATTATATCAGAAGTTAGAAATGATGAAGTATTATTGTATGTAAAAGACAATGGTATAGGCATTCCGCAAGAGATATTATTAAACTTATTCAAAATTGATACTATATATTCTATATTAGGCACAGAAGGAGAAAAAGGAAGCGGTTTGGGTTTAATTATTTGTAAAGAACTTTTAGAACTGAATGGGAGTAAAATATTTGTTGAAAGCACCTATAATAAGGGCAGTGTTTTCTGTTTTACTCTTGAAGTTTACAGTTAAATTGAAATGCTGTATTTAAAAATCAGTATCTTCGTAAAAAATATGTTTTAAACACTGTATAGTATTAAAGATAAACATATCAATATTCCTGTTTTTATACCTGAACTGGCATGTCCAAACAGGTGTATCTATTGCAATCAGTATAAGATTACTGGTATCAAAAATATTCCACAGAAAGATGAAATTGTCCATATCATCGAATCGCATATTAAGACAATAGACTACAACACAACAACCGTTGAACTTGCCTTTTTTGGTGGAAATTTTACAGGTATTGCTTGTGATTTGCAAGAAAACTTGTTGTCAATAGTTAAACCTTATATTATGAGGGGTTTTGCACATTCAATAAGAATATCGACACGCCCCGACTATATTAACAGCAACATACTTGAACTGCTCAAGAACAATGGTGTTAAAACTATAGAACTGGGTGTGCAATCGCTGGATGATGAAGTCTTAAAATTATCAGGGAGAGGATATACTAGAAAGGATGTATATGATGCTTGCAACTTAATAAAGGCATACGGCTTTGAATTGGGTTTGCAGATGATGATTGGCTTGCCCGGCGATACTTTCGAAAAAGCTGTCAATACTGCTCATGCTATCGTTGAATGGGGAGCTGCTATGACAAGAATATATCCTTTATTGGTTATCAAAGATACCCCTTTGGAGCAGATGCTTGTTGATGGTCTATATAAGCCATTAGTTTTAACAGAAGCTGTAGAGTGGTGTAAAGAACTGTATAAAATATTTAACAACGG
>CAZVOS010000379.1:0-4091 GCA_964628845.1 uncultured Bacteroidales bacterium
TGCTTTTTCAAGTGGTATCTTAAAATTATAAGCATCTTTTACCAGTTCATAAAATATGTCATCAGGTAATTCAGTACTAAGATATTTACGCATGACCATATAGGCAATATCATAATAACTCATATGGCTAAAGCTGTCGATTTCTGAGATGCTTATCTGAGGTATTATTTCGGGCATATAAAGCCCCCTGTCTGGAGCCAGTCCTTTAAGTAATGCTTTACGGAATGTAATTTTTTCTGCGTTCAGATTGGTTGAATAGTATTTAATAGCTTCTATCATTAAGGATTTATATTATAAGAACTCAGTAAAAATAATTATTTTAATGAAGCTGACGAAGCTCCTCCTGCAGAATATTCAGGGTAAGATACTTTGTAGGTTTTGCCATCCAGAACTTCAAGTGCCTGATTGATATCAGCAATAATGTCGTGAGGATGTTCTCCCCCAACACACAAACGGATTAGATTCATGGGTATTTTTGCCAGTTTGCGTCCTTCTTCACCTTGTTGCTGGTGTGTTGATATGGCAGGTATGGTTGCTACCGATTTAATACGGCCAAGGTCTGTTGCTCTGAAAATCCTTTGGAAGGCATCAAAAACATCTCTTGTGGCTTTGGCATCCCCTTTAACTCTGAATGACATCAGATGTCCGTAACGGTTAACCTTTTTGCCATAGAGTTCATCATATTCAGAATCAACAAGAAACATATATTTTTTAGCAAGCTCATGTAGGGGATGGTTTTCAAGGCCTAGATAATCAACACCTTCAATATGTTTATGGGTATTTAAAAATTCAGCCACTTTCATCGTTGAACGGCTTACAAGGTCCATTCTTGTTCGTATTGTCCTTATATCGTTCAGAGCCAGCATGGCATTCATTGGGCTTATATTAGGTCCGTTGTCGCGGTTAGGTAAAAGTTTAAGGTAGGTACAGAAATCAGATTTCATAGCATCATTTTCGATGTTTGTAGTAATGTTTTTCTTGGCAATTATTGCACCTGCTATGCCAAAGCCACTTGTAAAAAGGGATTTGGTGACAGATTGCACCACAATATCTGCCCCGTGTTCAAGAGGTCGCATCAAAGCAGGTGTAGCTACAGTTGAATCAATAATTAATGGCAGATTATGACTGTGTGCTAATTCAGCCACTTTCTTCAGGTCGAAAAAGCTTTGAGATGGATTACTGGGCATCTCACCATAAAGGAAGCGTGTGTTCTTATCAATTTTTGAAGCCCATTCATCAAGGTTGGTGGGATTTATTATCTTACGCCATTCAATATTTCTTTCCTGGTCTTTACGAACAGCGAACTGCTGAAAAGTGCCCCCATATACCTGACAGGTACCTACAAAGTTGATAGGAGCGTTTGGATTTTTTTTGTCAACAACCAGAAATGCTTCAGCAGCGCTTTGAATAGCAGACATGCCTGAAGCTGTACCAATACATGAGGCATCAATACTACTACCATAGGATTCCAATAAAGCTAATACCCCTTCAAAATAATACATACTCGGATTTGCTATCCTTGAATAACACCATGTTGGTACCTGATACGATAATGCAGCTTCCATCTCATCAGAATCCCTATAGGTCTGTGAGGTTGACATATACATTGGCTCTATTATTGAACCCTGGTTAAAATCTAATGATTCTTGCATTGAATATATACCATGCACCGCAATAGTGTCGAAACGACATTTTTTCATCTTTTCAATATGCTGTTTGTGCCATTCCATAGCTCTCTTACCAGCTTCAATGTAAAATTGTATGCCTTTTGTTTCCATGTGATATTATTTTAAAAGTTAATTTTTGTTCATATTGCAAATGTACATTTATTTTTTTTAATTAAAAAAATCAAAGAGAAACATAAATATTGTTAATAAAAAAAAATCTTTTCATTGAAAAAGATTTGCTTTTTTAATATTTTTACAAAGAGAAAAAAATAAAGAAAAAAGATATAAAGTATGGAAGAAACTAATTTTACTGTAGCTGAAAATCAGGAAAATGACTTGCCTGTATCAGAAGGTCAGGAGATTGAATTTGCTGAACCTGAAAATCAGGAAAATGAAGTTGTTGAACATGAGAATAATGAAAATGAGATGCCTGCAATTGAAAGTAAAGAGGACAACATACCTGAACCTCAATTTACACATTTACACGTGCACACACAATTCTCAATTTTGGATGGTGCAGCATCTATTGACAAACTTATCGCAAAGGTAAAGGAAAATGGGATGAATGCTGTGGCTATTACAGACCATGGCAATATGTATGGTGTGATGCGCTTTGTTAAGGAAGCCAAAAAAAATAATATCAAAGCTATTATCGGTTGCGAGGTTTATGTGGCCGATGGCAGCAGGTTTGATAAAAAGGGTAAAGAAGACAGAAGCGGCTTTCACCTTATATTACTGGCTAAAAGCAAAGAAGGGTACAGAAACCTGTCAAAATTATGCTCTCTGGGGTTTATAGAGGGTTTTTATTATACGCCACGTATAGATAAAGAACTTCTTAGAAAATATAATAAAGGACTTATTGCTATGAGTGCTTGTTTGGGTGGCGAAATTCCTACAGCCATAACAGATAATAACATCAACAAAGCTGAGGATATTTTAAAAGAATACCTTGATATATTTGGCGGCGATTTTTATCTCGAAATGCAAAATCATGGACTGCCCGATCAAGTTGTTGTGAACAAAGAACTTATTAGGATGTCAGAAAAATATCAGGTGAAGCTCGTAGCCACTAATGATGTTCATTTTATTAATGCAGAAGATGCCGAAGCACACGATATACTTGTTTGTTTAAATACCAAGAAGGACTATAATGACGAAAATCGTATGAGATATTCAGGTCAGGAGTATCTTAAAACACAAGAGGAGATGAGCGAATTGTTTAGGAATATTCCTGAAGCAATCAGCAATACAATGGAAATAAACCGAAAGATAGAAAGTTATTCTTTGGAACATAAGGTAATCCTTCCCAAATTTCCCTTGCCCGAAGGCTTCGAAAATGATGATGACTATCTGGCTTTTTTAACCAATAAAGGTGCTGAGAAATTATACCCTGATATGAGTTCTGATGTAAGGGAACGTATTGATTATGAGTTGGCTATGATTAAAGAGATGGGGTTCGCTGGTTACTTTTTAATAGTTCAGGATTTTATTAATGAAGCCAAAAAAATGGATGTTGCAGTAGGGCCAGGAAGAGGCTCAGCAGCGGGCTCTATTATTGCTTTCTGTACAGGTATAACCACTATTGACCCTATTAAATACAATCTACTCTTTGAAAGGTTTTTAAATCCTGAGCGTGTTTCGATGCCTGATGTGGATATTGATTTTGATGATGCTGGCAGAGATAAAGTAATAAAATATGTTATTGATAAATATGGCAGCGAAAAAGTAGCACAAATAGTTACTTTTGGTATAATGGTTGTTTAATCATCGGTAAAAAGTGTAGCCAGGGTTTTAGGTTTGCCACTTTCTGAAGCCAACAGAATATCTGGTTTGATACCCTCTAAACCTGGTACCACTCTTACCCAAGCGTTTAAAGAAGTGCCCGAGCTCGCTGATGAAAAGAACAGCCCCAATAGTCTTATTGTTAAAACTCTTGAAATGGCTGAAATCATGGAAGGACTCTCTTCTCATGTAGGTGTTCATGCCTGTGGGGTTATTATTGGACCCGAAAACCTTATCGAGCATGTGCCATTGAGCAAGTCGAAAGATACCGAGCTCGTAGTTACCCAGTACGATGGCAAGTATGTGGGTGAAGTAGGTATGCTTAAAATGGATTTCTTAGGACTAAAAACATTGTCAATAATAAAGGATGCTCTCTATAATATCTTCATTGGTCATCAGAAAAAAATTGACATGGATAATATACCTCTTGATGATAAAAAAACATTTGATTTATACAGGGCAGGCGATACCATAGGTACATTCCAGTTTGAATCACCCGGTATGCGTACATATCTCAGGGACCTTAAACCCACCGATATTGAAGATTTAATAATAATGAACGCTTTATATCGTCCCGGCCCTATGGATAATATCCCTGTTTATATCAGACGTAAACACGGTAAAGAAAAACCCGAATATACA
>CAZVOS010000380.1:0-4089 GCA_964628845.1 uncultured Bacteroidales bacterium
TTACCATTATTTGATGAGAGTTCATAATCGAGCAATTTTTCTGCAAAATAACTTTCGCCCCATTGCCAGTTTATCAAAAGATGTTTTACAAGAAAACTGGCAGCAATCATACGTACTCTGTTGTGCATATATCCAGTGCTGTTTAATTCACGCATACCTGCATCAACAATAGGATAGCCGGTTAAACCAAGACACCATTTTTGAAAAAGAATTTCATCATATTGCCATTCAATATTATTGAATTGTTTCTTGAAAGAGCCCTTTACAACATAGGGGAAATGGTATAGAATCATCATAAAAAACTCTCTCCATACCAATTCTCTAAGCCATGTCTTGTTGTATTTTAAACCAAATTGGGCTGCTGTTCTAATACTAATTGTACCAAAACGCAGATGAATACCGATCTTAGAAGTTCCCTCAAAAGAAGGATAATCCCTATCTTGTTCATAATGATAAATTTTTTCAAAGTTTATTTCAGGGAAAATAAAATTCAATGATTTGAAACCCAATGATTTAAATGATGGTATATCATGTCTTTTTGTTTTGTATAGATTTGAAAATAATGGTTTTGTATCAAAAAACTTTAAGTCGCTTTCTTTTAATTTATCAAGCCATTGTTTTAAATAAGGCGTAAAAACTGTATAGGGTGTTTTATCCTTTTTTAGAATATCGTCTTTTTCAAAAATTACCTGGTCTTTAAATGATTTTATTTGTATGGCATGTTCTCTGGCAAAATCCTTTATCGTAATGTCTCTTTGTATGGCAGCGGGTTCATAATCATTGTTGTAATAAATGGCACAAATATGATATTTTGATAATAATTCTTTAAAAATATTTAAAGGTTTACCTTTTCTTATAAGAATTGAAGAATTACTTTTTTTTATTTCCATTCTTATTTTATCAAGATTTTGATATATGAATTCTATTCCAAAATCAGAGTTTTCGAAAGCTTCTGTTATATCTTCATCAAAAATAAAGAGAGGCATAACATTTCTATTCTCCTTTAATGCGAAGTATAATGCGGTATTATCATCTAATCTTAAGTCTCTTCTGAACCAGAATATGCAAATTTCTTCTTTAAACATATTCAATACTTTAATTTAAGATTAAGGTCAATATCTTTTACAACCCAACAAATGGAATCGCATACATGGTATGATTTTTTTTCAAGAAAACCACCATCAATGGCATATATAGTTTTATTTCCGCTTTTATATTCGGCCTTCACACTATAATAGACATCAGCAGGTAAAGTATAGGTGGTTTGAGGCACTTCTAAAGTGTCAGTAATACAGATTACATTATGTTCGAAATTGCCATAATAGATACTCATAGGCACTTTTTTATTCTCATCGTTAATAGTTATTTTTAAGTTTAATTTTCCGTTTTCGGGCTCTACAGTGATACAGTTGGAATAATCGGGATATTCACAGTCCACATAGGGTTTATCGCATGATGAAATAAACATGCATAATAAGAATAAGATATAGCAGATATTAGTCTTCATAGTTATAAATTTGCCCAATATATAGTTTTAGTTTTAAATTTTGAATTTTTGCGGCTGTTAATATTAAATTGTCCACCTATAGTCAGTTTATGTGGTGATAGATGTAATGTTTTATAATTAATATATTCATATGCAAGTATTGTAGTGAAAATACCTGATGTAAAATATAATCCTATAGAAGGGGATAGTAAATATCTGTTTTCAACATCTATTATTGTCCCTTCAATATTGCCATAAGTGTAAACAGCTTTAATTCCTGTATTGATTCCATATTCTTTATACAAGTTATATCCTAATTGGAAATCTTTGAATATTCCTGCAAAAACACAAGAACGTTTTTCATTAAACTGATAATAATTATTTGTTTCATCAGCAAAAAGTATTTTTTTTCTTCCAATTCTGCTGGTATAACCAAGGTCTAAATGAAAGCCATATTTAATATCGTAAAAACCAATGCTATTTACATACATTATATCTTTTACTGTTACATTAAGTCCTGCTTTTAAACTTATCTTACTTATAAATGGCAAATAGTATTTTAAATTTCTTTCTGCATTGCACTTGTAAAAGCATTTGTTCTTGTTTATTAAAGCGACAGTGTTTGTATTTTGTCCCCATATGTTTTTAAGATTTCTGTTGTAAGGCGTTTTTGATAATATGCCAATCAATGAATCATTTCTATTTCTTAAAGCTATCATCAGGGCTGTATATCCCTTATCATTTTGAATATTTATATCACAACTTTTTAACATCAACTTATCAATAACAGGGTGATTATTATTAATTACTGCCGTCATAAGTGGTGTATTGCCATTATTATCTGTTGTGTTTATTTTCGCACCTTTGTTTATAAGCAAATCCACAATATTATCAAATCCATGAACAGCAGCAATATGAAGTGCTGTATTGCCAAAATCATCTGGTATTTCGGTGTCAGCACCATAAAACAGTAACATGTCAGTGATGATATAATAACCATAAGCAGCAGCGAGCATCAGTGGTGTTGCCCCATACATATTGCTTGCATTAATATCTGCATGATTCTCTATGAGCGTAATAGCTGTTTCAAGATGATTAAAAAGACAGGCACTTATAAGCGCAGTAAATCCATCTGATGGTTTTTCATTCACACTGGCACCATAACTGATTAGTAGCTGAACCATGGTGTCGTTTCCATTTTGCGCCGCATACATCAGGGGGGTAACACCATCTTCTGTCTTTGAATCTACATTTGCACTGTCGTTGAGTAAGCTTTGAACAAGGGTTAAATTATTTTCATAAGCTGCTGTAAGCAGCTCAAAATCTTTATCTTTTTCCTGTGCAAGAAGGGAAATTGAAAAAAAAATTAGTATGAGTAGATAAAATAAAACTCTCATTTTAAAACAAATCATTTTAGACTATAAATTTATAAATCATTTTCTAATTATGATTTTTTTATTTAAAATTTAATCATATCATAAATAATGAATAATAACGTTATCTATACATATTTTAATTTTATATCAATGAAAACTGTTGTCGTATTATGTGCAGTACTTATAAATTATATTTCAATTTTTTCTCAGAATAAATATAAAGAACATTGTGTTACAGAAGAAGAGATGTTGTTGTATAATTTAATTAATGAATACAGAAAAGAGAAAAATCTTGAAGCCATACCTCTATCCAAATCTTTATCGTATGTTGCAAGAGAGCATGTAAATGATTTAGATAAAAATATTAAGAAACTGACACATGGCTGGAGTACATGTAAATATGTGTCTGAAAATAGTAAAACACATCCTTGTATGTGGTTAAAACCCTCTGAACTTACATCATACAATGGTTATGGATACGAATGTTTGTATAATATTAGTTATGGAGGCGTTAAAGCTAAAGATGCTCTTGATACATGGAAAAGAAGTGCTGCACATAATAATGTGATTATAAACAAGAGTATTTGGAACACACATAAGTGGAAAGCCATAGGCATAGGGATTTTTAATAATTATGCAGCCATTTGGCTTGGCGATGAAGAAGATGAAGAAGGGATTCCTGAACTTTGTGAATAAAATATTTATTTAACTAAGTATTTATTTATGGCATCTAAGATAATTTCTTTTGATGCGGGTTTACGGATATAAGTTTTAATGCCATAATTATTAAGTCTTGATTCTGCTTTTTTGCAATCTGTTGCTGTCAGAATGATAATAGGTATGTTTTTTAATTTTTCAACGGCCTTCATATATTTTACTATCTCATAACCATCTTTTTCTGGTAAGCTTAAATCTAAAAATAATAAGTTAATATTTTCATTTAATAATTCAATAACTTTATCTCCTGTTTCAGCTTCATAAATAAGAGCTTGAGGGTAATTCATTTTAATAAGTGTTTTTAAAAAAAACAAATTAATATTATTATCTTCAGCAATTAAAAAGGATAGTTTATCCTTTAATTCATATTCTGGCATAATTTATATATTGCTGATTATTAATAAAATATATTTTAATCATTAGACAAATTTAAAGATTTTTTTTAATTTTAATATTACCTTAAATCCGCAAGGATTTAAGGTAAAAGTTGTCAAAACATTGTGTAGAAAA
>CAZVOS010000381.1:0-4066 GCA_964628845.1 uncultured Bacteroidales bacterium
AAGGGCAAATACAGCAGTAAAATAGTAGTCGGAGCAGATGGGGCGCAATCAGTTCTTACCCAATATTGCCGTAGAAATAAACTCAAGGACAAGGACAAAGCCATTGCCTTAAGACAATATTTTGAAAATGTCCGCTTTGATAACGATAGAAATTATCTTGAATTTTATTTCCATAAAAGCATCTTGCCTGGAGGACTTTGGATATTTCCTGAAGGAAACAACAGAGCCAATGTGGGTTTAGGGATGCTTATGTCGAGAATGAAAAAGAAAAATATAAATTTGAAAGAGATATTGGAGCAGGAAATGAAAATGGGCTTGCTTAAGGACATGTTTGTTGAAGCCAAAGCAGTAGGTAAACTACAAGGGCATATTATACCCATTGGCAAGAAAAACAGAATCATTTCAGGAAACAGGATAATTCTAACGGGTGATGCTGCTAGTCTGGCAAACGCACTCTCAGGTGAGGGAATAGGTAATGCCTTACGCAGTGGCAGAATAGCTGCTGAACATATTATAAAAAATATGAGTTCTAATTTTTCTTGCTCAATTAATAAATATTACGATAAAGAGGTATATAAACGCATGGGCAGAGAATTCAACAATTTCAGATTACTACAGTTTCTGTGCTCTTATCCACGTATTATTAATTACATGGTGGGCACTGTTGCTCCTCGTTTTACACATGTTTTTGGAGTACCTGATTTTGTTAACAGGATACAATCCCGGAAGTTTTTCTTTTTCAAAATATTAAAGTATATGCTCTTTAAAAAAAATAGGAATACCTAATATTCAATTTGTTAACATGCTGACTTTCATCAGAAAATTAATATTTATTCCACTTACTTATTTTCGATTGTGGCAGCAAGTAAAACACCAAAGAAAATTTATTAAGCATACCCTCTTTTCTGATATTGAGAACTTTAAGAATAATAATGATGGCAGTATTGATGATGAAGATTTTGAAAAAATATTAAATTATTATGGCTTAGGTGTCCCAGCCATAGTTGCTGCCTCATTATCTATACTGAGGGCTTGCCCTTTAAATTTAAAAGAAAGGACAGCTGCAACATATCTGGGTGCAATGACGGGCTTAGGTGATGACTTTTTTGATGTGAAGGGATATAAACAACATCAACTTGAGAAACTCTTAGAACCATTAATTAATAGTAATAGTGATTATTTACCCTCTAAAACTATTGAAATAGCTTTTCTCCATTTTTATGAGAAAGTAAAAGAGAACACCAAGCATCATAAAAAAATCAAGGAACATATTAAAAAAGTTTTCGATGTTCAGCTCAAAAGTCAGAAACAAACTTCTGATACCATCACTAAAGAAGAAATACTTGATATTACGATGGAAAAAGGGGGTGTATCCTTATTGCTTTATCGATGCCTAATGGATGATGAGATGGATGAAAATGAAAAAATAATGCTCTACAAACTTGGGGGCTTAATGCAGTTAGGAAATGATATCTTTGATATATATAAGGATTATAAAATGGAGATAAAGACCCTTGTAACAACAGAAAATAATATTGACAATATCCATCTTTTATTTGTTCAATTGATGAGGGAAACATTAGAACTGACCCGAAAATTGAACTACCCTCCAAAAAATGTTAATCGTTTTGTAATGTTTATAATGATGGGTTTGGGACGTGTTTTTGTTTGCCTCGAAATGCTAAAAAAACAACAACTAAAAACAGATAATGTCTTTAAAATTGGCAAATACTCCCGAAAAGAACTTATTTGTGACATGGAAAAGCCATTAAATATTCTTAAGGGCATAGCATTCTATTTGAGATATTAATTTTTTTTTAAATATTTTTTTGGCTTTATCATAATTGTTAATAAAAAATCAGAGAAACTCTTAGCTAATTTATATAAATTTGCTGTTCATTATATAAAACTTAAGAATGGAAAACAACAGCATGCTCAAACTTGATTATCTTTTTGAAATTTCATGGGAAGTCTGTAATAAGATTGGAGGAATTTATACAGTAGTTGCATCGAAAGCTAAAATCCTATCCGAAGAGTACAAGGACAATTATATTTTAATTGGGCCTGATTTAAGACAGGAGTCTTCTAATAAGTCCGAATTTATTGAATATCCATCTTTGTATAAGTCGTGGCAGATACAAGCAAGAAGTAAAGGGCTTAATTTCAGAATTGGAAGATGGAACATAGCTGGAAGTCCTATTGTTATACTTGTTGATTTTACTTCTTATTTTGCTACACGCGACCAGATTTTTGCTCATTTCTGGGAGACTTACGAACTGGATTCTTTATCAGGTCAATGGGATTATGTTGAACCAGTTATGTTTGGTTATGCAGCAGCCCGTATTATAGAAAACTTTTACCATTTTAATCTGTACAGCCGCGATAAAGTATTGTGTCATTTCCATCATTGGATGTCGGGTAGCGGCATATTGTATCTCAAAGAGAAACTACCAGAAGTGGCTACTCTTTTCACCGTACATGGTACTACTATTGCCAGCGTCTTTGCCGATAGTGGAAATGAGCTTTATACAAAAATGAATACTATTGACCCCTTAGATATAGCAAAAGATTTTGGTGTTACTTCTAAGCATTCTTTAGAATATAATGCTGCACGTTATACTGATATTCTCACCTGCGTTGGGGATGCCACTTCCTTAGAATGTGAAATCTTCCTGAAAAGAAAACCAGATTTTGTAACTTACAATGCTTTTAATATCCCTTATAAGAATAACGAAGACTTTGAAGCAAAACAGAGCGAAGCCAGAGATGTCTTATTAAACCTTGCCGAATCATTCTTTAACAGCCCTTTTGATAAAGATACTTCTATCATAGCGCATTCAGGAAGATATCAAATGCGTAATAAGGGTATTGATATGTTTATCGACATCATGAGCCATCTCAATACCTCCGATAAACTAGAACAGAAAATTCTCGCATTTATCATTATTCCTGCACATCATATGGGCCCAAGGTACGAGGTAATATCAAGATTAAATAATAAAGATTTTAATAATCCTGTATCACACGAATATTTGACACATGTTTTAAATGATGAAGAACATGATGCGATTCTTAATAAAATAAAGAACAGTTCATTAAAGAATACACCCGATGATAAGGTGAAAATTATTTATATACCTTGTTATCTGGACGGTTATGAAGGAATAATTAATAGAACATATTTCAATATTTTACATGGATTTGATATGGGTATTTTCCCCTCATACTATGAACCTTGGGGATACACACCTACAGAAAGTATGGCTTTCGGAATCCCTACTGTTTCGACTGTACTGACAGGATTTGGATACTGGTTCAAAAATTATGTCGAGGAAAAAACTGATGCCTTGTTTATCGCAGAACGTAACGATAATAATTACCATGAAACTGTGGATACTATTTTAAATCATATTTTGTATTTTTTAAATAAAGACAAGAATGATATTGCAATATTAAGAAAAGAAGCCCGTTCACTGGCTCATTTATGGAGTTGGGAAAAACAAATTGTCAATTATAAAATATCCTATGATGCTGCTTTAAAATTATCAGAATTAAGATTAAATGAAATTTTAAAAAATAAACCTCTGGCAGAACCATTAAATCTAAAAAAAATAATTGATAAAGGCCCCGAATGGCATAAGGTTTTTGTGAAAACATACATCCCCGAGAAATTATTTAATCTCCAAAAAATTTCTAGAAACCTGTGGTGGTCGTGGAATCTTAAAGCACAAAAGCTATTTGAGTCGATAAATCAGGAATTATGGGAAATGCTAGAACATAATCCCATTGCTTTTCTCAATCAACTGTCCTTTGAAGATTACGCCAAGCTCGAAAAAGATAACGAATTCATTGATAAACTTAAAGAGGTTTATAATGAATTTGATGCTTATATGAATGACCCATATACTGATGAACGTATGATAGCTTACTTCTCAATGGAGTTTGGCTTACACGATTCATTGAAAATATTTTCGGGTGGACTTGGCGTATTGGCAGGCGATTATCTCAAAGAAGCAAGCGATTCTGGAAAAAATATTATTGGTATAGGTTTGCTTTACAGGTATGG
>CAZVOS010000382.1:0-4059 GCA_964628845.1 uncultured Bacteroidales bacterium
AAGATATCCAGTTTCGTTAAACCCAATGGCTACAATATTCGTCCTCGGATTTGCTGAAGCAGGAAATTCATGGGAAAAATTTAAAGATTTTAATGCTTTTCAGGTTAAACGTTCTGCTGGCGTTGGAATCAGAATATTTTTACCTATGTTTGGCCTTCTGGGGCTCGACTGGGGCTATGGATTTGACGACATACCAGGTCTGCCTTCTGCCAATAAAAGCCAGTTCCATTTTTCAATAGGACAATCAATAGATTAATAAACAAATTAAATTGGAGGACCATAAAATGAAAAAATTAATTGTAACATTCAGTGTTCTGGTATTTTCACTATCCGCATTTTCACAAAAATTTGCAGTGGTTGATACAGAATATATCCTTGGTAAAATTCCTGAATACCAGATAGCCCAAGACAGAATCAACGACCTCTCGGTTGAATGGCAAAAAGAAATTGAAGCCAAATTTGCAGAAATAGACAAATTATATAAAACATTTCAGGCAGAATCTGCAATGTTGCCCGAAGATATGAAAACAAAAAGGGAAAACGAAATCATTCAAAAAGAAAAAGAAGCCAAAGATTTGCAAAAAAAGAGATTTGGCTCAAATGGTGATTTATCTAAAAAAAGACAAGAATTGGTTAAACCTATACAAGACAGAATTTTTGCTGCCGTAGAAGATATCTCCACAAAAAGTAATTTTGCTGTAGTATTTGATAAAGCCAGTGGTTTGTCAATGTTGTATGTAAACCCTAAAAACGACATTAGCGATGATGTGCTTGAAAGCATGGGTTATAATAAATAAATTGTTATTTTTTTTCAGAGACTTTTTTTTATAGATATAAAAAGATTTTCTGTTAATTTAAAACATTGAATTTAAATATCTTAAAAGAAAGTCTCTGTTAATTTATGTTAATATAATAAATATATATTTCAAACTTTTGTTTTTTATAAATCATATTAAATAAAAATATTATTTTTGCCATTCTTTAAATTTAAAAAGTTAAAAATGATTATGAAAAAAATTTCAATCACAATTATCATTGCTTTATTTATGATAATTAGCACTGCTCAGGCACAAACAAAACTTAAAATTGGTTATATTGATTCCAACGAATTGCTTATGATGATGCCCGAAAGGGATTCAGCAAAAGTGACTTTAGAAGCTTTTGCCAAAACATTGGAAAAACAACTTTTAACGATGAGTAGTGAATTTGATGCCAAATTACAGGATTTTCAATCACAACAAGCTAACCTCTCTGAGCTTATCAAACAAACTAAAGCCAACGAACTTCAGGAATTAAAAACCAGAATAGAGAATTTTCAAACATCTGCTCAACAAGAACTTGAAAATAAAGAAGCTGATTTATTGAATCCCATTATTTTAAAAGCCAAAACGGCTATTGAAGATGTGGCTAAAGAAAATGCATTTACATATATTTTAGATGTTTCATCAGGCGCTCTTCTTTATCATGATGCAGGAGAAAACATTCTTCCTTTGGTTAAAAAGAAATTAGGTTTATAATAATCTAACTTAATTTTGTTGATTAATTCTATAAATGAATTATCATCAATGGTGTTGTGGTATGATACAGCATCTTTTTAGCGAGACTTGGATTAAAAAATCTTTCAATAAGACTTCTTTTTCGTGTTGACATACAAATAAGGTCGATTTTATTTTCTTTGATATAATCATTAAAAGAGTTTATATAATCTTTGCTTTCTAAAAATTTAAATTGAAGAGGAAAAGAAATAACACTTGAGAGATACTCTTTCAGTTCTTCCATCCTTGCTTTCTGATATGCATTAATGGCTTTATCGCTGGCATGTACACAATGCATTTTTAAATTTTTAAAGGGTGATAAAATCACAATCAGCTTACGTATAGTTTTATAATCAACAGCATCCAAATCGGTAGTAAACATGATATTGTAAGTATTTTTCTTATAGTCAAAAACTGATTTTTCGGGTATAGATAATACTGGAATTTTTGATTTTTGTATGACCTTCCAAACAACGCTTCCAATTATTGTACTTGTTTTATTACTCTGCCCTTGTGTCCCTAAAATGATTAGACCAGGTTTATAAGTTTCGCATGCAGTAAAAATAGTATCTGAAACAAGGCCTTCCATTATCCTGTTTGAAATCTTTACCTTGAATAATTTACGTTCAGCCACATAAACGGCAAGTTTTTCAAGGAATTGCCTCATATCCTCTTTGGCTCTGGTTTGTATTTCATTCATCACTATATCCAGGTTAAACTGAGATATGTTTACATCAGGTGTGGTTATCATGTCAATAGCTGGCGAATAATACACATGTAAAAATCTGACTGAAGCATTGTATGTATCGCCAACTTCAAGTGCAAAGAGTGATGACCTCAGTGAATTTTCAGAAAAATCGACAGGTACAAGAATACGCCTAATATTTCTAGTTCTTTTTATTTTCTTTTGTCCATCTCTTTTATACTGGGTTTTTATAGCAAGGTAAACTTTTATGGCCCTTTTTACATCACTTTCTTTTACCATTATTTTTACACCGTCGGCAACAGATGCCTGTATTAAATTTAAATTGGAAAGGAAACATTCTATACCTTCCGATTCGAGTTGTGCTTTAATAATCTGAGCCCTCGAAAAATTCTCAACAGTAACTACTATTAATTTTTCTTCCATAATACTAAATATTTAATTTGGCTGTTTTATTTTTTTTATCGTAAAACAATACAAATTTATATTATTAATTTTAATATTTCATTTTTTTAACAATTTTTATTTATACTTTTAATTTTAATAAAAATTCAATTAAATTGCTTAAATTTGTTTTTAGAATTAAACTATTTCTTTTCAATGAGAAAAATATTTTACATCATTGCCGTTTTTTTTTTATCAGCTTGTACAAACAAAGAAGAATTAATTACAGAGGGTTATAAACCCATTTATGTCAGTTACGACAATATTCACGATGTAAGTTCAGGCAGTCCTGTTCCTATTGTTAATCCAGGTAAAATATATTTATACAACAATCTGGTTTTCATTAATGAAAAAGGCAGGGGGGTTCATGTGATTAATAATACCAATCCTTCTGCTCCCCAAAAAACTCATTTTATAACAATACCTGGAAATTATGATATTGCTATCAAAAACAACTTTTTATACGCTGATAATGCCTGTGATTTGGTTACAATAGATATAAACAATTTAGATAATGTAAGCATTTCAAGCCGCATTAGTAATGTATATGATATACGCAAACAAATGTATCCTGATTTTGCCAATGGTTATTTTGAGTGTGTTGATACCACTAAAGGTTTTGTAATAGGATGGTATAAAACTGAATTGATAAACCCGAAATGCAGAAGATAAATTTTCAAATATGAAACAACTTCTTAAAAAAATACTTTTTTCTTTTTTTACATGTGCTGCTATAGTATTTTTAATCCGATGCGATAAAAGTAACCAACCCCCTGTAAGCACTGGTAAAGGCGGTTCGATGGCACGTTTTACTATAGCCAATGACCATCTTTTTATTATTGATGACAGAAATTTAAAGGTTTTCGATATTACTCAGCCAGATACACCTGTATTCATCACAGAGATTTATATTGGATTTTCTATTGAGACCATATTTCCTTATAATAATAAACTCTTCGTTGGTTCACGTAATGGAATGTACATATATGACATCACAGTGCCATCAAATCCTCAGTTTATATCAGAGATTACTCATATTATCAGTTGCGACCCTGTAGTTGTAAACGATACTTTGGCATTTATTACACTGCGTAGCGGGGGTGATTGCCGCACTTCTGTAGATGTAAACCAGCTCGAAATAATCAATATCAGCAACCTCTCCGCTCCTGTTCTGAGAGCTGTTCATCCGATGGATACACCATTTGGGCTTGGCATAGACAGTAATCTGATTTTTATATGTCATGGTGAGTACGGGCTTGGTATATATGACTTTACGCCCATTGACTCATTAAAGATTATTCATTTTATCTCGGATGTTAACACCTATGACGTCATCCCTCATAATAAAATATTACTTGTTATTGGTGAAACTGGTTT
>CAZVOS010000383.1:0-4058 GCA_964628845.1 uncultured Bacteroidales bacterium
TTATAAATCAGCCAGTGTTAGCGAGTTTTGGAGAAGATGGCATATATCATTATCATCCTGGCTCAAGGATTATCTTTACATTTCATTAGGAGGAAACAGAAAGGGTAAATTGAGAACCTATCTTAATCTGCTCATTACAATGCTTTTAGGGGGGCTTTGGCATGGTGCCTCATGGAAGTTCGTTATATGGGGGGGCTTACATGGTGTGGCACTGGCTCTTGAAAAATTATTTTCGGGCTTCATTACAATTAAAAGAAATATATTTTTAAGATGTGTTGGTGTGCTGTTGACTTTTCACTTTATATGCTTGTGTTGGGTATTCTTTAGGGCAGAAACATACCAGCATGCGTTTGATATGTTAAGGAGTATTATATTCAACTTTAAACCTGAATTGGCACTTCCGTTTATTATTTCTTATAAAGCTGTTTTTTCGTTTATTTTCCTAGGTTTGGTTTTGCATTTTTTACCTCAGAAAACAGACAATTTTTTTGAAAAATTAGTGATAAAATCACCATTGATAATAAAATCATTGCTGTTGATAGCAGTCATCTGGGTTGTAATTCAGGTAAAGTCAGCAGATGTTCAGCCCTTTATTTACTTTCAGTTCTAATATTCTAAATCAAATAATACCAGTTCGGAATATAAAGTGTCAAGATCATCAGAGTTTAAGGTGTCCGATTTATATACGCCAAATGAAGTGAGATAATTATTTATAATAAAAAATGACCTTTTGTTTATGTAAATACTATTAACACTCATTCCTTTTATTTTTAATTCTTTACATATTTTATAACTGCAATTTAGGATATTTTTTGAAAAAAATTGAGGATTTGATACATAATGAATAAGTCCTATTTTAATTTTATTACCCATTATATTTTTCCTAAATAATTTATGCCAGATTTTATTTAATGTTGAAATTATTCTTGAAGATAATAAAATTCTGTTCGTAAAATCAGTGGGTTTTATTACAAGATAACAGTATTCACTTCTATCTTTAATAATTATGTGATTACAGTAGGATAATTGATGGTCTTTATAAATTTTCTTGTCTTTAACTGACAAAAGACCAAGCAATATATTATTGTTGTTAATATGTATTTTAACATTTTTGTTGAATAATGATTTGTGAAATGCAGGGAGTATTGTTTTATGAGTAGTTTGATTTATTTTAAATCCTAAGCTTTCGTACAAGTGAATGGTCTTGCTTATTGGTGAAACAACCTGAATATGAAAGTCTTCTAATTGGCTGGCTGATTCAATTAATTTAAAACTTAAATTTTGTTTTCTGTATTCAGGTTTCAGCACCAGACTTGTAAGACTGCAAATTTTAAATGAATTTCCATTAAACTCTCTAATGCTTGAAATGCCACCTAAAAATCCAATAATTTCATTGTCGTTAATATTTTCACATACAAAACCATAAAACCCAATATTTAATTCTCTGCAAATAGGTTTGAATAGTGCAGCCCAATCATCTTTTCTTAATTTATCGTTATTGAAATATTGGAAAAGGGGATATACTTTTTCAAAATCATCCTGATATGCTTTACGAATTTTATACATTAATAATATTTTATACTGTTACAATTCTATTGTATTTGTTTTTGTTGAATTGGGTTATTCCTGAAATTAAATTAAAGAGTTTTTCTTCGTTCATTGATTTGTTTATATAAACCCGTGGCAAGCATTCCAAATGTTTTCTGTGTGCAGCAAATATATTTGAATATCTCGTTGTAACAGATGTTTTAAGCGGTAATCTTTTTAGTATATCAAATTCTCTTTGCCCTACCTCTTCTTTGCCTCCATGAGGGTAGGCAAAATGACATACCTCTTTTTGTATATGAGCTTCTATATTCTTTTTAGAGTTAACAACCTCTTCTTCTACTTTTTCTAAAGTTAATTTATTTAGAATAGGATGGCTTACAGTATGTGCCCCAATACATACAAGAGGGTTTGTACTCATCTCTGTTATTTGCTCCCATCTCAAAGCATGTTTTTCTGTAATTTTTTTATTAATTTCTTTAAACAGTAGCCCGTTTTGTTTAAAGATATCAGTTAAAATATCAATATGTTCTATATAATTATCAATAATAATATTTCTGATTTTTTTAAATGTTTCTTGTTTTTCCTCTATATGCTTACATTTTAGTTTATAAGATTCGTTTAATTGGAATATCACTTCATTTCTATTATGGAATAATTCTTCGAGTGCGTACCACCACATTGTTGCAGTTTTATCAGGAAAGCTGCTTGTGAGGTATAAGTTAAGATGCACATCATGTGATTTTAATAATGGGTAAGCGTAGTCATACACATCTGAATAACCATCATCAAAAGTAAGAATAACTAGTTTTTTTCTTTTTTTTTCTTTTCTGCTTAAAACATCATATAAAGTATCAAGAGATGCGAATTCATAATTGTGCTTTCTGTAAAATTGGATTAAGAATTCAAGATAGTCGGGTGTAATTTCCAATGCTTTATTTTCAGGAATTGTAAAAGAGCTTTGTGGTATTACACGATGTAGAGTGAGAATATGACCAATACCCGAAAAGAACATTCTGGAAAAGTAGCCATTCGTTTTAACAAAGAATCCTAATATCTTACGGTCTAAATAATTCAAAATTTAAAATATTAAATGTAAGGATAATAGTCATAATAATTTCTATTAAAACCATTATACGAAAAATGCCTGATGCCATTTGTTAAATAATTAAGCTCTTTTTCGTCAGTTTTCATTTCTATAGTATATCGGGGAACTAACAATTGATGGTTGCCCCCAAATATATTGGCATACCATGTTGTAAAACCATATTTGATTCCATTTTCATGGCTTGCCCTAATAGTATCTTTATTTATGTCGTTTGGCCCTCCATATGGATATGCCATAACAGACGAAATTTTGCTTGTTAAGCTTTTTAAATACTCCTGCGCTTCTGTGATATCAGTAATTTGTTCATCTAACGACAATTGCGACATAACATAATGGTTAGCAGTATGAATATCAAATTGTACATGCTCATCATTAGAGAGTTGTTTAATAATACCGGGCTCAATTATTTTAATGAAATTTTTTCCAGAATGTTCGTAATTTCCAAACACTGTATTTAAAATGTTCTCTATTTGTTCTTTATTGTTTCTTGACCTTATCAGTTTATAAATTTCAGAGAATCTTTTAAATTTTTCATTATCATTAAGAATTTTATAAGAAAATGTATTGCCCTCTAAAGTAAATGAAATATTATCATGATGTTTTAAAAAATCTTCGAGTAAGAGCTCAAAAGGATATCGTTTTTTATTAACGAATGAAGTTGTTACAAATACAGTGAATGGTTTATTGTATTTCTTAAAAACAGGATAAGCGTATTCAATATTATCGCTATATCCATCATCAAAGGTAAATATTACAAATGGGTATTTGTTTTTTTGGTTCAAAGCTTCTTCTAATTGGTATGCTTGAATAAAATTGAAATTATTTTTAATGAAGTATTTAATAATATTTTCTAAATGCTCGGGTGTTATCTCCCAACGTTTGTTTTGTTCGAAAACTGAGCTTATCTTTTCTGGACGGACCCTGTGAAACATTAATGAAATACCCCTGCCTCCTAATAGTGGCTTCGAAAAAAAACCATTGGTCTTAACAAAAAATCCTAATAATTTATCTTTTATTAAACTCATAACTGAAAATGACTTAGATTTAATAGAGTCAATTCTGAATATAAAGTATCAAAATCTTCCTGTGCGAGTTCTTCCGATTTGTATAAACCCGAACAATTTATGTTGTTCTTAATACATAAGAACGGCTTCTTGAACAAATACCTGTCATTAACACTTAAGCCCTTAACATTCATTGATTTACATATCTTATAAATGAATCTATATACCGAATCAGAAAATAATATTGGATTATTGGTATAATGAACAAGACCCAGTTTTATTTTAGGAGAGAAAAAATCATTCTTAAATATTTTAAACCATGCTTTTGTGAAAAAATTAATAAATCTGGATGAATTTAAAACATAGGACGAATAGGGTGTTGGTTTTATTATGCAGTAAAT
>CAZVOS010000384.1:0-4058 GCA_964628845.1 uncultured Bacteroidales bacterium
GTATTTCATAGCATTTTCATCGTTTTTATATTTTTGCACTTTATTCATATCGAAAATCTGCCATTTTTCGGTATGGCTTGTGTTAAGACAATTCTCATAAGCTTTTTTGTACAGTGCTTTTTTTATATTTTTGGGTTCTACACCTGTTTTTATATATTCAATACCAAAACCTTTTATTTTTGGCATATAGGCATTTGATGGGATGTGGTTCAGTTGGGGATAATATTTACGAAAAACCAGGTTGTATAAAGATAAATCATTAAGGGTGAGAATTTGGGGTGGTATGCTTAACAAGAAATTAAGGATATGTTTATCCATAAATGGCATGCCATATTCAAGAGGAAATTTGTAAGGTGTGAGCCACGACCCATGTGAACCACTGTAAATTGAACTAAAAAAACTTCTCGACAGGTAATAGATAGAAAATTCAAAAATTTTATTTTCAGAAACCATAGTATTTATTTCTTTATCGAGCGACTCATAAACATGAGATATACGCTTTTTAAAAGATTCAGACAAGATTTCAGAAACTGGGGATGATTTTATATTTCCAGCCGGAAATAATCTTAAACGCAGTTTTTTTGCCCTGCCAGAAGCATGATACAGGAGTTTTCTTTTAAGGTATTCGGGAATGGTATTTATAAAATCTCCTTTGAGCAGTTCGCTGCCATAATAGCCACTTAAAATAAATTTATTTTCACGGTAACGCACATCTTCAAAAAATGAGGTGTCAAAATCATGAGTCCATATTTTTGTCCAAGCACTCATGGGCTCTGTTTTATGGTTTAGTTTCAGATGTGAAGCAATCATTTTGGCAATTAATACGTCCCTGTCTTCTTCTTCGGTTAGTGGTTCGGTAAGCAGTGATATAAATTCAGTGTGATGACGTATTTCTTCGGGCATGGCACATAATATAAGGCGTGTGTCCAAGCCCCCTGTGAGTGAACAACATCTTGTATTATTATAATTAGCATGCAATTTAACAGAAGTACTGAATAAGGATACAAAATGCTCAGCCATTTCTGTCATACTTATTTTAGGAACAGTTTTAATATTATTTTCAGTATAAACATGCTCAGATATTTCCCTGTTTTGAACTTTTAAATAAGAAGCAGGTTTTAGATTAAGCAACGAACAGAAGAAAGTTTTACCTCCCAAGGGGGCTCCTAATATAAGATACTCAGCTAAAGTATTTGTGTCTATTTCAAATTTATAGCCACCATATTTTAAGATGGGCTCATATTCGTTCGAAATAATAATATGGGTTTCGTCTTTAAAAATGAATAATGGGTATGTGCCAAAATGGTCATTAGCAATATGTAATTCATCATTAACTTTATCATAAATAACTAAGGTAAAAGCACCATTGAGTTCATTGATGAACCCGGTACCTTCTTTAAAGAAAACATCACTAATAAAATCAAAACATGAAGTATGAACGGCTGTTTTGTTTTTAATTTTTTGTTCCTTAAGCGCATCTAAATTATAAATCCTTCCTGCTATGGCTACTATGGTATTTTTTTCTGTAACCTCCTTAATGCATGAGGATGTATATTTTGAATGGCCTACAGCCATAAATTTATCGGTACGGATAAGTTCTACATCTCTGTTCCTGCTGAAATTATCAACAACGGCTTGTATGGCATGTTCATTTATCTTTTCCTTAAATGCGTATATGGCTAATAGTAAAGACATATTAAACTTTATGGTTTAAGTTTTGAAAAAATATTCTTTGCCGAAGTTCTTATATAAGGGCATTTGAATTAATTTAGATGAATGCATGCTGTATTTTTTAGAAACTTCATCTTTATCAAGTATTAAAATGCTTGCCTTACAGAATGCCGAAAACATAAAGAATAAAGTTTTTAGGAAATGGAATTTTCTAGATTTATTAATAATCTGTATATATTTTCTGAATAATTTCTTTTGAAAAGGGCCAGAGATAAAGAAAATATAAAAGAATATTTTATTGAACAACCTTAAAAGAGTCATTTTTTGAGGTGTAAGGGATTTATTTATTACTTCTGTGGCAAATTTAAAAGAAGGTATGTTCAAGAATTTTTCAATGGAATAGAGAAAATCTTCTGGTGATAATTTTAATAGTTCGTAGGGTAAAGCCAATACATTATCTATTCCGAATTGATTTTGGTAAAGCTCAATCAGGAAGCTGTAGTTAAAGGGATGCCATTGGGTTTTATTTTGTTTTTTAATAAAATCTTTAAAACTCAAGAGCCCTCCTTGTTTGAGGTATTCTGAATAGATGGCTTTTATAGCCGCTTCGTATCCGCGTGTTACAATAAGTATTTTACTTTCGGGGAATAGTTCCAGCAATTTTTTACAAATCTTCTCCTGATAGTCGTTTAGTGTATGGCAATTAAAAACATCTTCAACCAGGGGTGCTGAAAAAATCATATCCCTTATCACGAAGTATTTCACATGGTCATTTTCCGAAAGGGCAAAGGAGCAAAATTCTTTTGTGGAGTTGAATCCTAATAATTTAAAATCATTAAACAGGAAGGACGGGTTTGCATGAAACCATTCTCCCAGAAATGAAGACGCAGCTTTGGGATAACCCACATGAATTAAAAATTTGCTCATAGAATTGTTTTCCTTTTCAAAATTACATTAAAATTAGTTTTAATAGAACAAAATTTATAATTTTACATATTTATTTTAAACAGGTAAATATGCTTATAGCCGGTGCCGGTAATTTGGGTTTACACACTCTCGACCAGCTTCTTGCTGATAATTACCCAGAGGAAATTGTTTTTTTTGATGAGAAAGGCAAACTGCCCGATTTAATACAGGGCAGATATCGCTTGATTTCATCATTGGATGAATTAAAACAATATTTTTTTAAAGAACAGCATGCTTTTGTAGTAGCTCTTGGGCAGCCACGAATACGTGAGCGGCTTACCAAACGTTTATTGACGGTAGGAGGTAATTTGTCAACAGCCATCTCAGGTAGAGCTGCTTTTATCTCTTGCTTTTCAAATTACGGAGCAGGCACCATTATACAACCGGGTTGTGCAGTGTCCCACAATGTTATTATTGGCAGGTCGTGCATTCTACATGCCTGTACAATGGTAGGGCACGATGTGCTAATGGATGATTATGTAACAATTGGCTCAATGGTTAATATATTAAAGGGGGTAAAAATAGGCAAGTATTCAACTATTGGTCCTAATGTCTTAATATATCAAAATATAAGAATTGGTAAAAATGTGTATATAGCACCTGGGGTTGTGGTGAACAGAGATGTAAATGATAATGAAACTCTTGAACCCTGATTATTCTTTTCTGAAAACCCCTCCAAAATTAGTCATACGTTGATAGTTCTTAAACTGACGGGCTGTTTCTTTTTCCATTTCCAGAAGTTCGTCAGGAGTAAGTTCATCAATAAAACAGTTGGGGTCTTCTGCCAACACATCGCCTGTTTGATAATAAGCCATGACCCTGCAACCCCCACAGGTAAAATTAAATTTACAGCTCCCACATTTACCTTTTAAATTATTTCTGTTAAGTACCGATGTAAAAAGTTTGGAATGATACAGTATGTCTTTCAAATCTGTTTTAAGCACATTTCCTCCTGTAATATTGTCGAGTAGAAGCGGGCAAGGGGCTACTTCGCCTTCAGGATTGATGCCGTAAAAAGAGCCCACCCAACAGCCAATAGATGGGTGGGTGGGAACAGGACTATCGCTTGCAGTTTGCCCTGTCCTTTTTTTATATTCTTCAGGAGATAAAAAAAATGGCACATAGCTCACATAGCCCCTGAAATATTTTAACAGTACAGGATGAATTTTTTCTTTCATCGTTTTCTTGTCGAACATCAGATGTTTGCAAGGGCTGTTTCGTGGCGAATAAGGAATTCGGTTGTAGGGTAATTTTAAATCGTCAATATGTTTAATGGTTTGTCCGAAAGTGTCTGCATTAAATTTCCCAACTGTAACACACATATTGATGGTGATGTTATTTTTTTCGAGCAATTGAATAAGAGTCAAAGTTTTTTTATAATCATAATCTCTGGTGTCTTCATTGTTTTCGTCGCAAGAATT
>CAZVOS010000385.1:0-4056 GCA_964628845.1 uncultured Bacteroidales bacterium
TCAGGAGTGAATCAATTTCTGGTGTAAATAATGTCTCATTATTTAAGGCGGCACACACCTTTCTATAACCTGTATAACGCTTTTGCCTGAGAAGTTTTATAAGGATTTTTTTATTCTTTTTCCATCTCCATGAAGACCATTCAGAATCAAATTTCTTTTGCAGTGTATTTAAATGGCTCTTTAAGGCATTATTTGCATGAGTCTGTACCCTCGAATCAATGGTTGTATATATTTTCAGACCCTCTGTATAGGGGTCAAGATGAATTTTTCCATATTCATGTTTTGAACTGAATAGTTCTTTCAATCGGGATTTTATATGTTCCATGAAAAAAGGCGCTATGGGGGGAGCATGGCTGTCTTTTTTAGCTAAAATAAGTTCAGAATTAATGGCTATTTGTAGTTGGTTATTTGATAAATACCCTTCCTTGTTCATATTTCGGAGTACCAGATTCCTACGCATCACACACCGGTCGGGGTAGCGTTCAGGATCATAAAAGCTTGTGCCTTTTAAAAGCCCGATTAAGGTGGCCATTTCATGAAGATGCAATTCCATAGGTGTTTTATCGAAATAGTATGCTGCAGCTGTGTGTATCCCAAAACAATTATGACCAAAAGGAACCGTATTCAGATACTGTTCAAGTATTTCTTCTTTAGAATACAATCGCTCAAATTTCATGGCTGTAAACCATTCACGAACTTTATGAAAAAGAAGCCATCTGGTGTTGAAATTCTTCCTTGGGTATCTGTTCTTTACCAATTGTTGTGTTATAGTGCTTCCGCCTCCCGATTTTTTATCTAATAATCGTGTCTTGAAACCAACACGAATTAAACCAATAATATCAACACCATTATGCCAATAAAACCGACTGTCTTCAGTCGCAATAAGACAATCAATCATGCTATCCGGTATTTCTTCGTAAGGAATACATGTGCGATTTTCGGTATATATTTTCCCAAGTAAAACACTGTCGCTACTGTAAACCTCCGAAGCTTGTTGAAGTTTAAAGTTTTTAATTTCTTCGAAAGAGGGCACTTGAAGTAAAACTCCGTTCCAAAGCAATAGAAATAAAAAAAAGTATACTATCACAATAGTGAGCATGGCTTTAAACAGTAATCTGCAAATATTACCCATAAACAACTAAAACTGAAAGAAATGATTTATTTACCTTGCAAAAATACGACTTCAGGACGTAATAATTTCAAAAAATGAAGGAGAATATGCTTTAACAATATAAAAGAATTTTATACCAATATTTTTTATTTCACTGTTGTCCGATAAAAATTTTATAAACAATTTATACTGCTGTTGCGTTTAAAAATCTAAATTGCCCGTAGGGCATCAATATCAATAAAAAAATAAGTAAATGGAGAATGTTTTCCCGATAGGGAATTAACAGAAGTTGGCACTTTTACTTATACAGGTGCTGCAAAAAAGATTAAAAAAAGCGTTCATAATCTTATTGTTTTTGCTTTGTTAATGTCCTCTGGACAACAAATCTGTTGTGTTGTTTACTTTATTGATATTTAAGCCCTACGGGCTATAATGTTTGTTAAAACAAATATGAAATTTTTATTTTTTAACAAAATTAATACATTGCTATTTATCTTATTTCTTAAAATGCGAAATCACATTAAATTCAAATCAAAAAACCATGAATCGCTTATATCTTGCTCATTATCAATTAAATAATAACTGTTTTTTTTTAAATTAACGCATCAGTGCTAAACAATTTACATTAATTTACTATTCAATTTAATATAGATATTTCGCACCTATAGGGCTTATAGTTTACGGTTTGATTTTTTTTATAAATATTTTACCCTTATGGGGCTGTTCTATAAAGAATAATTTATTTTATTATTAATTTGTAAACTACTTAGGGACAGCGTCCCGTTATATTTGTAAAAAAAAATATTAAAACAAGAATATTAAGGTACAGCGTACCGAAATATTATAAAAATAGAGGTTAAAATTTTTTATCGGACAATAATGTTTTTATTTATTTAAATGTATAATTGCAAAGTCTTGTTTTATATTTCAACCTCAACTGGTTTTTCTTAATACGGTATTCCGAATATTGAAAAGGGAGCCCCAAAATTGGGATTATTGCTGACATTTTTTTATAATATAATATGGCATTTCTGAGTGCCTCGTGGGGCATCAGCTCACCGCCTTCAGAAAGGTTATCGAAAAACATGCCCATGAGTGTGGCTGTTTCATCGTCATTAATACTCCATAAACTCATCAGCTTCAAAGGGCAATAACAAGCTTCCAATTTTTTCATAGGCATCTCTGTATTCAAAGTTATCTATTGCCGGTATACTCACAACTCCTCTTTTTTCAGGGGCCCTCGACAATGTATTATTTGAAAACCACATATTGGTTTTTTCAATTTCATTTACCAAAGCAGTTTCTTCAATATATTTTTCATTTCTTATCATTTTCCCCATCCTGTCAATAAGCATTGTTACAAGGGTATCATTCTGATGTGCATATATCAACAAGCCGACATCAGCATTATAGTTATTTAACACCCCTTTTAACTTCATGGATTCTTTATTCAAAACAATACCAAATCAATACAAAAAATTATTATAGGGATATTTCTGAGCGTGAATTTCTCTCGTGGTTTTGTAAATAAGCTGTTTGAATTTCTCAACATTCATCTTCTCTTTGGCCGATATAAAAATAGCTGGCTCATTCAGCTTGGCAATCCACATATTCTGCAAAGTTTCTAAACTAATATTTTCACGTTTGTCTTCACTGAGGTCATCTTCTTCTTTGGGTATATGTTTGTATGCATCAATTTTGTTAAAAACCATAATGACTGGTTTATCAATAACGCCAATTTCTTTTAAGGTATCCTGCACTGTGATGATGTGCTCTTCGTAATTAGTGTGTGAAATATCAACCACATGAATAAGCACATCTGCTTCGGCTACTTCATCCAGTGTTGATTTGAATGATTCAATCAAATCATGGGGAAGTTTACGGATAAAGCCAACAGTATCAGACAGCAGGAATGGCAGGTTCTCTACAACAACTTTACGCACAGTGGTATCAAGAGTGGCGAATAATTTATTCTCGGCAAAAACATCGGACTTACTGATAAGGTTCATAATCGTTGACTTGCCCACATTGGTATACCCAATAAGAGCCACCCTGACAAGTTTCTCCCTGTTTTTTCGTTGAATTATTTTTTGTTTGTCAATATCTTTTAATTTACTTTTAAGTAGGGCAATTTTATCTCTGATAATACGGCGGTCTGTTTCAATTTCTTTTTCTCCAGGTCCTTTCATGCCTATACCCCCTTTTTGTTTCGATAAATGTGTCCACATACGTGTAAGGCGGGGTAGAAGATATTGGTATTGAGCCAGCTCTACCTGTGTTTTTGCATATGATGTACGGGCACGTTTGGCAAAAATATCAAGTATAAGCAGGGTGCGGTCTAAAACTTTACAATTGAATTCTTTTTCTAGATTTCTGAGTTGCGAAGGGCTCAGCTCATCATCAAAAATAACAAAATCTATCTTATTATCCTTGATAAACTCATTAATTTCAAACATTTTTCCAGAACCTACAAAAAATTTCCTGTCGGGATAAGCTAATCTTTGAAGGTATTTTTTTACAGCCAATCCACCTGCGGTTTCAACAAGAAAAGCCAGTTCTTCAAGATATTCATGGGCTTGCTCTTCTGTTGTAAATCCTGTTATCAAACCTACTAATACAGCTTTTTCGTATTTCGGTGAACTTTCGTCAGCTTTTTCCATAATTAACAGGTAAATAACAACACGGAATTTTAAAGTTTACTGAAACCAATAATTTCTCTCACATCTCTCAGTGTTCTTTGAGCACTTTTCCTTGCTTTTTCAGCACCAAAAGCAGCCACTTCTTTTAAATAATCAGGTTTGCTGAGCAAGTCATTAATTTTTTCATTAATCGGTTTAATGAATTCAATAACATCATTTGCCAGTTGTTTTTTGAAGTCTCCGTAACGTATGGAGCAGTCGTTATAAGATTGTTCGAAAAAATTAAACGTTTCTTGTTTTGAGACC
>CAZVOS010000386.1:0-4056 GCA_964628845.1 uncultured Bacteroidales bacterium
AAACATCGTAGCACTGATTGATTATCGAACACGTCATTATATCGAGGTTAATCAAGCTTTCTTTAAGCTTTTAGGATATATGCCTGAAGAGATATTGGGAAAATCATCTAAATATTTTATAAATTTTAAGAAACAGAAATTGTTTACTACATTGAGACAGCTAAAAGAAACGGGCTCGGTAAATAATTATGAAACCATTATTTATACAAAAGACAGCAAACCTATTGACATCAAGTTATCGGTATATATTATTGAGATTCTGAACATTAAATACTACCTATCAATAGCTGTTGATATAAGGGAATCGAAGAAAGCAGAAGAAGACCTGAAGGCGAGTGAGGAAAAGTTTAAGCGTTTAGTTGAGCATTCACCAGAGATTGTTTACAGTTTTTCAAAAATCAAAGGTATGAGCTATCATTCCCGAAGGGTTTATGATATATTGGGTTATACACCACAAGAACTCACCAATGATCCTATGTTGTGGTTCAATAAAATTCATCAGGAAGACAAACCTGCATTAATAAAAGCACTTGAGGAAATTGAACATGGGAAATTCATAGACATTGAATACCGTATTTATACGGCAAAGGGCACATGGAAGTGGCTGCACGACCGAACTATGTATGTGCATAATGTAGATGGTGACCTAATAATTGAAGGATTGGCTTTGGATATTACAGAGCGTAAAGAAAGGGAAGGGGCTCTTAGGCATAAGGAGGTTCGGGTTCGGCAACAGAGGGAGGTTATTGCCAAGATAATCTTTAATGAATCGGTTGTTAAAGCAGAGACAACTAAAACCTTAAAATATATATCACAGATTACAGCCGAATATCTTGGGATATGTCGTGTGAGTATATGGCGATTAAATGAAAATGAAGGTAACTTGCAATGTCTGTCCTTATTTAATAACCATAGCAATAGCCATGAAGATGGTGGTATCATCAAATTGTCAAAACTTGACAGATATATTGAGGCAATGAAACAAGATGGACTTATCAATGCGCCTAATGCTTTAAATGACGAGCGTACTGCATTGTTAACAAAAGATTATCTGCTTCATCAAAACATTGCATCATTGCTTGATGCTGCTGTGCTTATTGAAGGTTTATTAGTAGGTGTAGTATGTTTTGAGCATATTGGTGAAGAATGCCGATATTGGCATACGGATGAAATATCTTTTATCTCGACACTGTCTTCAATAGTGGCACAGGTTTTTATCAACGAAATTCGCAAAAAAGATGAAGTGAATCTACAAATTACCAAGAAAACATACCTTGATATTTTTAATACCCTTACTGAATCTATTTATATACTTGATGATAATTACACATTCATAGAAGTTAACAAAGGAGCCGAACTCATGTATCAGTATAGCAAGGATAAGCTTATTGGTCAGAATCCTTCAACTGTTGCTGCACCCGGTTTGAACGATTTAGAAAATATTTTAGCTAAAATGGCTCAAGTGACACAAACTGCTGAGCCCACTCGCTTTGAATTCTGGGCTTTGAGAAGTAATGGCGATATTTTTCCTAAAGATGTTATTGTCAGTAAGGGTAGGTATTTTGGCAAAGATGTGCTTATAGCTACGGCCCGTGATATTACGGAAAGTAAAGTTGCTGAAAATAAGCTCAAAGAGAATGAAGCAAACCTGAAGGCCATTATTGAAAATGCCCTTGAAAGTATTTGGTCTGTAAATTTAAAATATGAGATTCAATATGTTAACAAAATTTTTGAGGATGCATTTTTTGCCACATTTGGAGTAAAATTGTGTAAAGGAAAAAACATTCTGGAAGCATTGCCTGATTCAATTCGTCAAATATGGAAAGAAAGATATGACAAAACTTTTTGTAATGAAAACATGTTCTTTGATGATGTTATTGAAACAGGGGATAAGTGTATTTATATAGAGGTATCTATGAGCCCGATTATTGTTAATGATATGGTAATTGGTGCCTCAATATATGGTAAAGACATAACTGAAAAAAAACTGGCTGAAAAAGAACTGCAATATCATGCTGATTTTAGAAAATTATTGGTAGAATTATCTTCAAGGTTTATCAATGTTCCTTTAAAAGAGTTTAACGACTCAGTTTCTTTTGCCCTTTTAAGTATTGGCAGGTTTGTAGGTGCCGACAGGGCCAATATATACGAATACGACTGGCATAATAATGTTTGCAATAATACCTATGAGTGGTGTGAAGATGGTATAGAACCATTTATTGATAAGTTGCAGGGCCTTCCATTGACAGATATCTCTTGGTGGGTCGATTTGCATAAAAGCGGCAAATCAGTATATATTCCTGATGTTTTTGCTTTGGAAAAAGAAGATTTGACGCGAAAAATTCTTGAACCACAACAGATAAAAAGTTTGATAAAGATTCCTATGATAAGTAACAAGAATTGTATAGGGTTTGTTGGATTTGATTCTGTATGTAAACACCACTATTATAGCGAAAAAGAAGAATTGCTGTTATCTTTATTTTCTGAGATGCTGGTCAATGTTAAAGAGCGTTTCGATAATGAAAGGGAATTGCTTATGGCGAAAGAAAAAGCAGAAGAAAATGACCGCCTTAAGGCAGCTTTTATTAATAATATTACCCATGAAATACGCACACCCTTAAATGGTATTCTGGGTTTTGGACAGATTTTAACCCATAGTTATTTACCCGAAAGTGAACGAAAAGCTCATTATCATATACTTAAGCAAAGCTCTGAAAGACTTATGCAAACGGTTACTGATTTTCTTGATATTTCACAACTCACATCCAAAACACTTAATGTCAGAAAAGAAAGCTTTGAATTGATACCTCTGCTGGATTCTATCTTAGAAGTTGTAAGAAAACAGAGTGTCGTGGAAAATATAATTTTTATATCAGAATATAAACAAGCTGTTTCTTTAAATACTGACAGGGAATTGCTTCGTAAAAGTATTGAACACCTTTTAAGAAATGCCATCAAATTCACAAAAGAAGGTTCAATTACCCTTGGTTATAAATTGGAAAATAATATTGTCAAAATCTTTGTTAAGGATACAGGTAAGGGCATAGATAAAGACAAACAAACAAAAATTTTTGAGACTTTTCAACAGGAGGATAATTCAATAACAAAAGGATACGAAGGTAGTGGACTTGGTTTGGCTATAGTTAAAGGCATTGCCCTGCTGCTTGATTTTAAAATTTCTGTAGATTCAAAACCTGGTTTAGGAACTACATTTACGTTAATGATACCTTACGATGGGCAATTATTTCTTTTTGAGGAAAAGATACCGACAGAAAAAATTGAATATGCAGGACGCAAACCTTTAATTCTAATTGCAGAGGATATAGATGTGAATTATTTCTTTCTAAACTATATACTTAAAAAAGCTGGCTATACCACTCTTCATGCTCCAAATGGTGAAGAAGCTGTAAACCTTTGCCGTGAAAATAAAAATATTGACCTTGTTCTAATGGATATTAAAATGCCTTTATTAAATGGTATTGATGCTACCAGAATTATTAAAGAAATAAGAAAAGACTTAAAGATTTTTGCTGTTACTGCCTATGCTGGTGGGCACGAAGAGGCAGAAATTCGTGAAGCAGGTTGCGAAAAAGTTATCGCCAAACCTGTCGATAAGGACTTATTGCTGTCTATTATTAATGAACTGTTTGATATATAATAATTTTTAATATGAAACGACTTGGCAAACAAATAATAGTGAATTATAAATCACTTCTTAAAATAATATTGCTTTTGGTTTTCGGGTTTATACATTTTAATGCCATCTCACAAAACAATGCTCTGGAAATTAAAAAACGTTTTGCCTGTGCCAGTTCAATCGACGAACGAATCAGTCTTGTTATTGAATTATGTAGCTATTATAGCAAGACCAACCTTGTAAAAAGCGACAGTTTGCTGCGTATTTTGGTAAGAATTATTGAAAATAATAACATGCAAACTAATCATAGCAATTTATACGCCTTGGCAAATCTTTTAAAAAGTGTTTGTTTCGACTATGATGCCACCGTTAAGTATATAAAAAAAGCATATAATGTGGCATTATCAGAAAATAATCCA
>CAZVOS010000387.1:0-4050 GCA_964628845.1 uncultured Bacteroidales bacterium
ACCACTGTTATGGTTGTTGGTTTTGTAAACGCAGGATTACTGAACCTGACACAAGCTTTCAGCGTAATTATGGGTGCCAACATTGGTACCACAATTACTGCCTGGATGATTTCGTTGCTCGGGCTGAAAGTAAACATAGCCATTTTATCGCTCCCCATTATCGGATTTGCCTTCCCGATGCTTTTCTCCAAGAAACCAAATTATAACTATTTTGCTGAATTTTTGATAGGATTTGCGCTATTGTTTATGGGTTTGGACTTCCTAAAAAATTCTGTTCCTGACCTGAATAGCAATCCCGAAATATTCGAATTCCTACAGCATTTCAAGGGTATGGGCTATGGTTCAGTACTTCTTTTCATCCTTGTTGGTACCATTCTCACTATTGTATTGCAGTCGTCAAGCGCTACAATGGCACTGACACTCGTACTATGCAATAACGGATGGATTGGATACACCGACGGCGCCGCCATGGTTCTGGGCGAAAATATTGGCACAACTATTACAGCCAATCTGGCTGCCCTTATTGGTAATGCAAATGCCAGAAGAGCTGCACTCTCTCACACTTTTTTCAATGTCATCGGTGTATTGTGGCTACTGATAGTATTTTTCATCTTTACCCGTACCATAGCACGTTTTATGGAAGGTGCTGGTATGCATTCACCCTTTACGGACAATACAGCCATTCCTTTTGCCTTGTCAATATTCCATACAAGCTTTAACGTCATCAACACATTCGTTCTTGTGTGGTTTTCAAAATTAATCATCAAGATACCTGTCTGGCTCATTAAGGACAGTAAAGGAGGTAAAGAGCCCACCCAGCTCGAATACCTTGGTTTCGGTTTTATGCAAACTCCTGAGCTCTCCTTATTCGAAGCTAAGAAGCTCACTCTCAAATATACCGATATTTCAAAACGTATGTTTGGTTTTGTTGAAGATTTACTCAGCGAAACAAAGGAAAAAGAAAGGGAAAAAATACTGGAAAGAATTATTAAATACGAAGACCTTACAGATAAAATAGAAATAGAAATATCAAAATATCTTATCAATGTGTCAAATAAAGAAGTGAGTGCATCAGCCAAAGAACGCATCAGAAGGATGAGAATATTATCGATAGAAATCGAAAAAATTGGTGATACATGTCATAAAATGGGTCTTTTAATAAGAAATATTCAAAAAGAAAAAATCGTTTTTTCAAAAAAACAATTAGATAAGATTGAACAAATGTTCAGGTTTGTGGAAGAAGCTTTCGAAATCATGTTCGAAAATATAAATTCTGAGGACAAGGGAAATATTGAAAAAGCCATTGATATAGAAACACGTATCAACAATTACCGCGATTTGATTAGAGATGAGTTGTACGAAAAACTTGATAAAGAAGATAAGAACTTCAAATCCGGCTTCTTTGCCAATAAAATATGTACTTCCTGCGAAAAAATTGCCGACAATATCTTTAATGTGAATGAGGTGATTCTTAATGTTAATGTTGAGTAAGCATTAGATTTCCAAGCTGATTAATTCATAAAAATTATTCATTATAGGTATTAATGTTAGAGGTCTAATAAAATCTACAATTAAATTCCTCGTTTAACAAATCTTAAGCTTCGTTTTATAAGTCCTTAATTATTCGTATTTTTGCATTAAATATCGTAAAAATATATGAAGTAATTTGGCTTTTTCACAGTATTGAAAACCCTTTAGCAAAATTATTATTTAAGAAATGCGTTAATAATATTTTTACATTCCCTAAGTTACAAAATATACTTATTTTTCACATAAATACTTATGGATTTCTTAAATAAATATAATCTATTTTTGTTAAAGAAACATATTATCTTAATTATAAGTATAATATAAGATATATAATATAAAGAATACATTGTTAATAACAAACCGACATATTATATTAATTTTTCTTTTACTGTTTCTGCATATAGGAATAGTAAAGCCGCAGGCGGCTTATAAATCGGAAAAAGATTTAAAAAAAAATGCTGACGCCCTATTCAAAAAAGAGAATTTTGTAGCTGCATTGCCTCTTTTTTCTCAACTCCTCAGTTTGTATCCAAAAAACCCTGATTATTCCTATAAATTTGGCACCTGTTTACTGATGGCTGATAAAAGGGATATTGAGAAGCCCATTTCTTATCTCGAAGCCGCCTCAAAAAGCGAAGAAGTAGAGAAACAGGTATTATATTATTTGGGACTTGCCTATCATTACAATTTTAGGTTTAAGGATGCCATTAATGCCTACAACCAGTTTCTACAACAAGCACCCCGCAGTTTGCACAAGAAATATGATGCTGCAAGACAGATTGAGATGTGTTATAACGGTATTGCCCTATTAAGCACTGTAAATGATTTATTTGTTCTTGAGAAACACCATGTGGGCTTCAGAAACTTTCACAGGTCATATACAGTCAATGATTTTGGTGGACGTTTTCTGACGTTACCTCCTGAACTTAAAACAAAACTTGACATAAAAAAAGAACATAATGCCCTGATTTTCTTTTCTGAAAAAACAGAAACATTATATTTTTCGAGTTATGGCGAAAAAGGAGAAACATCTAGAGATATTTATCGTGTCGTAAAAGATGTGGATGGCTCATGGATTTTTCCTGAAAGACTTCCAAGCATTATTAATACCGAATATGATGAAGACTACCCATTCATGCTGGCTGATGGACTAACTTTATTTTTTTCATCTAAAGGGCACAACAGTATGGGCGGCTATGACATATTCAGAACTGTTTTAGATACATCTACAAACACATGGTCTAAGCCGGAAAATCTAGACTTTGCCATCAACACTCCGTTTGATGACATCCTCTTTATCACCAATGAAGATATGAGCAGTGCTTATTTTGCCTCCAACAGAGTGTCAGATATAGGAATGATTAATGTGTATAAGGTGTATCTCGAATCACGCCCCGAAAAAGAACAGATGGCTTTAGGAGATGTTTTTAACCTCTCGAAAGATGACCCTGCCTATAAACGCTCACTCGAATTGTTAAAAAACAGAACGATGCTCGAAGTCAATGCCACTGAATCCATGTTCGAAAAAAATAACATCCTGACCGAAAAAACCGAAACAGATAATAAAACATATGATAATAAAACAGATATTACTACCGATAATGAACCATTGAGCAATCAGGATATCATTAAACTGGCTTATAAACAATCTGATGAACTCAGTGCTGAATTAAACGACCTTAAACAAAAAATGAATGCCACAAAACTAGTGGTTGAACAACGTAAACAAAAACAATTGGTGCGGTTGAACGATGCTCAGAAAGCCAGAAATGAAGCTGCAAGGATAAAGGATGTAAAACAAAGAGAAGATGCTCTTATTGAAGCCAGCAATATACAAGCTGAAGCCGACAGATTAAATAAGGAAGCCGAAGTAGCTGAAAATATTTATAAAGACATCCAAAATAAAGTGATGCAAAAAGAAAAAGAAGTTAAAGATGCTGAAACATTTGCAGATAATATCAGGAAAGCTATAGAATCAGATTCACCCGAAAAAGCTATGGAAATACTTAATCAGATGAATAATGAGATGGAGACAGAAGATGTGAGTGCTTACACAGATAAATCTCTTGAAGAAATTATTGCCGATGCCGATAAAACAATACCCGAAGAACAAAACGAAGTCAACAAATTAATGTCTGAAGTAAACAGACTAAACAATGAAGCCAGCAAGCTCAGAAAAGAAGCCGAAGAAAATAAAAACAAAGCCATAAAAGATGAGCTCATTGTTCAAGCCGAAAGTTATGAACAAGAAGCCAAACAAATACAAGCTGAAGTAAATCAATTGACTGGTGCTTTTGTGGACAATATTAACGAGGAAAAAAATGAAAACACAAATCAAAACGAAAATCAAAATCCAACGAATACTGTAAATAACGATACTGTTACCACAACTCAAGAAAATACAGCACAAAAAAATCTGAATATCAAAGCGGATGAGATACTGAAGCAATTTGAAGTCAATCAAAACAAACTTAAAAATCAACAAAACTACCTAGTAAATGAAGCACAGAAAAAAGTGAA
>CAZVOS010000388.1:0-4045 GCA_964628845.1 uncultured Bacteroidales bacterium
ATAATAGGGACTTTCAGTTTCATGGCATGGTCCATAATTTTAGTTATTTTACGGGCATGCATTAAACCCAATGAACCACCAGCTACTGTGAAGTCTTGTGCATAAATACAAACAGGGTGCCCTCCAATTTTACCAGTACCTGTGATAACACCATCACCAGGTAAAGTTTTTTTGTCCATGTCGAAATCGCGGGAAGTATGTTCAACTAAAAGGTCGTATTCATGAAATGAATTTGGGTCTAAAATATTAAGTATCCTTTCCCTTGCGGTTTTTTTACCCATGGACACTTGTTTTTCGATAGCTTTAGAACCACCTCCCTGTAATGCCTCCTGCATCCTTTTTCGTAATTCTACTGTTTTAGTTCTAAGTGACATATTAATAATTTTAATTATAGTGACTATTTACCCAAAATTTAGTGCAAAGTAAAGAAAAATATTTAACTCTCAACCATTTTTTTTGGTGATGTAATTTATTAACAACTTAAATTGAACAGTATAGATGTTCTTTATGGCGTATTTATCCAGTTAATAATTTTTTCAGATAAAGGACTTTCTTTTGGTGCAATGTAATCAACTAATTCACCTTTTTCGTTGATGAGAAATTTCTGGAAGTTCCATGTAATAGTAATGTCCATGACGCCATTTTTTTCTTTTTTGGTAAGCCATTCAAAAATAGGGTCTATATCATCGCCTTTCACAGATATTTTCGACATCATAAGAAAAGAGACACCATAATTTCTTTCACAGAAATCTTTTATTTCTTCATTGGTACCAGGTTCCTGTTTTAAAAAATTATTAGCAGGAAATCCAACAATAACAAAGTTCTTTTCTTTATAGTCATTATACAAAGCTTGCAGTTCTTTGTATTGAGGGGTAAGCCCACATTTTGAAGCGGTGTTTACAATTAAAACCTTTTTTCCTTTGAGCGATGCCATATCAAATTCTTCACCTGTTAGGGTTTTGGTTTTGAATTGATGGATAGATGCCTGTCCAATGCAGGTGTAAGCTATAAATAACAGCATCATTGAAGAAAATAGAGAGATTTTTTTCATTTTTTATGAGTTTAATTTAGAATTTTGTAAAAATAGAAATTTTAATTGAACACATTGTTAATTAATAATTAATTTTCTTACCAGTTGTTCGCCTTCAAATTCGAGAGTGTAGAAATAAACACCTTTTGGAATTGTCTTTACGTTGAGTTCAATAATGTATGAGCCAGCATTTTGAGTTCCCTTTTCCACATAGATTGTTTGTCCTATTGTATTTCTGATAAGGAATTTATAAGTACCTGAATGAGGCAGTGTGTATCCAATGGTGGTATTGTTGTTGGCAGGGTTTGGTATGTTTTGTTCGAGGATGAGCCCATTAGGAGTAATACTCTCAATGCTTGTTGTTCCTGTAACTGTTTTACAGAATTTATCATTGGTAGTATTTTGGTCGTTTGTAAGTATTGTTCTTGCACATAGTATATAATTGCCACCGGGTGATGCATAAGTAATAGTAAAGTCGAATACATCTTCGGCATCAGGAGCAAGATTTCCAGTCCATGATTGTAGCACAGGCATACCTGAGTTTATATCATATGATACATCAAAATTAGTAAGTGTTTCAGTGCCAAAGTTTTTAACACGTACACTTACGGTTGTTTGTTGTCCAATAGTAGTTTGAGAAGCAGGACTTATAATCTCGGTAACTGCTGCATCGTACTGAGCAGGTATGATATTTACAAATTTGCAGGTGGTATCATTAAAAGTATATATGTCAGCCACAATACGTGTATAAGCACATAGATTATAAGAGGTGGTTTCGACAATAGGTGTGGCAAAGACAAACAATGTGGTATCATCTGGTAATAATGTGCCTGTCCATTGGTCGTTTACAGGAACGCCATTATTTATCCTGTATCTGAGAGGAATGGTATGCAGAGTATCTGTGCCGAAGTTCTTAATGACTACCTGCACAGGAGTTGATGTACCTGTAACCACTTGTGTAGAAGGTGAAATAATTTCTACGACACCAGCATCTTCGGGTATGGCAGCTCTGTACAACTCAAAATTATCAAGAGCCCAGCCATTCTTTTGAACTGAAGAATTGGCAAAGAAATTAAAGCGAAACTGTACAGGTGCAGGATAATTATTAAACTGTGATAAATCGTAAGTAGATAATACCCATCCATTTGATTGTCCGGTAAATGCAGGAGCTCCGTTTATATTGTTTGAGTTATACCAGTTTGTAGCCAAGGGGTCGTTTACTGTGCCTAATGTTTGCCATGTATTGCCGTTATTTGTAGTATATTGTATCCTTCCTCCGTCAGCATCTAATTCACTATCCACCCAATGCCAGAAACGGAGTTCTACATTGGTCATATTGATAAAACTGAAACGCGGTGATAATAAGTTATAGTTGCTGTTTGCATTATAGTCACCTGCAAGGTTAGTAGCCCATGCATGTGTTGGGGAGTAAGCAGAATCAATTACAGAGGCGTTAGGCAAGCCATATTGCCATTGATTTGTAGTTCCTGTGGTATAAAAATTCATGACACTTTCGAAATCATCCCAAAAAGGAATATTTAATAATGGGATGCCAAAAATATCTTTACAAGTGGTATCGTTGGCAGTATTGCCGTCATTACTAAGCTGGGTATAGCTGCATATATTGAAATTGCCCGACGGAGCAGTAAATGAAGTGTTAAAGGTATAATTTACAGAAGAATCAGGCAGTAGTGTGCCTATCCATGTTTCTGTTGTTGGAGTGCCGTTGTTAATTTTGTATTTTACAGGAACATTGGTAAGCGTATCAGAGCCCAAGTTTTTAATGACTACTTCGGGGGCAATCATGTCACCGCCATTAACAATTGGGTCTATATTGCTGATGTCAATAACAGCAGCATCTTTTTGTTCGAGCAGGCGTATATTAATATCATCAATATAGGCATAGTATATAGAGCCGGGGCTGTAAGCCAGCCATGCAAAATAATATACACCTGTAGTTGTTACATTAACAATAGTTGAAGCCAATTGATGTGTGGTATTTATAAAGCCGACCAAGTTCAACAAAGTATCCTGCATAGCCGCAGGGGTATTGTCAGTACCAAACATCAGAGCCACATTTTGAGGGTAGGTAGCAGATTCGACTCTGTAATAAAATTCTATTTTGTACGATTTACCACCTTCTAAGGAGAAGCAGGGGGTAAAGAGCCAATCTCCACCAGTATTGGCGGTGGTGTTATAAAAACGTGCAGAGTATGAGCCGGTATGCGAGAAAGTTGTACTTGAGTACTGTGGCTGCCATGTATAGGTATTGGCATTAACATCTACTACTGTCCAGTTGCTTACATCTTCGTTAAGTTCAAAACCCATTGTATATTCCGAAGCAAAAAGGTCATGTCCTGTATTGATAACAAATGACATGGTATCGTTAAAGGCGAGTTGGTCGCCTGTTAATTGAGTTGTAACAAGCACATTGTAAATGCCATGAGCTGAGAAGTTGTAGGGTGTTGTAAACTCAAAAGTGTCTACTGATGATGGCAGAACAGTTTGGTTGAATGTTTGAACAACGGGTGTTCCATTGTTAACACGATAAGATATTGAAATCGAATTAAAAGTATTTTGTCCGTGGTTTGCTACAATTACTTTAATGATTTCGGCATTAGTTAATCCACATGTTGACAGAGGTGATAATAAGGAAACAGGTCCGGCATCAATGTTTGCAGGAATAAATTCATCAGCCCCAATACACGGTTTCAGAGGAGGCCTTGCATCACCGTCTATATCGTCAGTTATACCAGCTATGGGAGTTCCTTTCTGATATAACTGTGTGGTCATCGCATGCAGATTGGTGTTTGAATAATAGTTGGGGTTGCCTTGTAATGAGGCAGTGTCGTTGCCTACAGGAACATTAATGGCTTTTAATGCTGCCAAATCAGTAAGGTCGCTGCCATATTTAACAAACTTGCTTCCATTGCTGTAATAATTATTGTAATTACTTTGAATAATGCTTGCTGTAGAAGTTATATTATAAGCATAGCCCACATCATTGCCAGTATA
>CAZVOS010000389.1:0-4041 GCA_964628845.1 uncultured Bacteroidales bacterium
GTCAAATTGTAGAAGTGATTGAAAGGGCACAAAGTCTGTTTGTTGGAACAGTACAAATATCTAAGCATTTTGCTTTTCTTATCCCTGATAAACTTTCTATGCCTGTTGATATTTTTATACCCCTCGACCAGTTGAATGGGGCTAAAAACGGCATTAAAGCTGTAGCCGAAATTGTCGAATGGCCCGAAAGAGCTAAAAACCCAACAGGTAAAATCATTAAAATCTTAGGGCACGCTGGCACAAACGAAGTGGAGATACAATCCATAATGGTCGATTTTGGCCTCCCTCTGATGTTTAAACCTGATACCGAAAATTATGCAGCCAAGATTGATGATAAAATCTCAGAAAGTGAAATTAATTCACGTAAAGATTTCAGAAATACTTTTACTATTACCATTGACCCTGCAGATGCCAAAGACTTTGATGATGCCTTATCCTTACGTAAGCTTAAAAACGGCAACTGGGAAATAGGGGTGCATATTGCCGATGTGTCGCATTATGTAAAGCCGCACACACCACTCGATAAAGAAGCTTACGAAAGAGGTACCTCCGTTTATCTGGTGGACAGGGTTATACCCATGTTGCCAGAACGTTTATCCAACAATATATGCAGTCTTAAAGAACATGAAGATAAATTGTGCTTTTCGACAGTTTTCGAAATGAACGATGAAGCCAAAGTAATTAGCACCTGGTACGGAAAAACTGTCATCAATTCCGACAAAAGATTTAATTACGATGAAGTACAAAAAATTATTGAAGATAAAAAAGGAACGTATGTTGAACAAATACTGATACTGGATAAGCTGTCAAAAAAACTCAGAGAACAACGTTTTAAAAAGGGCTCTATAAATTTCGATACTGTTGAGGTTAAATTTATTCTTGACGACAAAGGTAAACCCATTGATATCTATATCAGAGAATCGAAAGATGCCCATAAGCTTATTGAGGATTTTATGCTGCTTGCCAACAAAAAAGTGGCCGAATTTGTTGCCTTAAAACCCAAGGGAGCCCAAATAAAACCTTTTATATACAGAATACACGATGAACCCAGCAAAGAAAAGCTGGATACATTTTCAGAGTTTGTAGGCAAGCTGGGTTATCAGATGCGTACCGACTCACGCAAAAATACCATCAATTCTATAAATACAATACTCGATAAGGTTCTTGGAAAAGGAGAGGAGAACCTGATTAATAATCTTGCTGTCCGAACCATGTCCAAAGCCATTTATTCTGATGTTAACATAGGACATTATGGGCTGGCTTTCGATTATTACACACATTTCACTTCGCCCATCAGACGCTACCCCGACCTTATTGTACACAGACTGCTTAACGAATATCTTCAAGGCCGACAAAAACCAGGTGATTGGGAAGTGGAAAAAATTGCCAAGCAATCAACCGACAGAGAACGTATTGCTGTAGAAGCCGAAAGAGCTTCGGTAAAATACAAACAGGTAGAATATCTATCAGATAAAATAGGGCAGGTATTTCCTGGTCTCATTTCAGGTGTCAGTAAATGGGGTATCTATGTCGAGATAGAAGGCAGTAAGTGCGAAGGCATGGTGCCTATGAAAGATATTGAAGACGATTTCTATTACCTCGACGAGGAAGCATATTCTGTTGTAGGGCATAGAACAGGACGCACATACAAACTTGGCGACAAAGTAAAAATTAAAGTAAAAAAAGCCGACCTCTTAAAAAAACAACTCGACTTTGTTTTTGTTGATGAGTAATACGCACTTTAAATTAAAATCACTTTTATCCTATGCCAATGACTTACTGGCGGTAATATTCCCGTCTTTATGTCCGGCTTGTGGCAACCGGCTATACCGACACGAAAAAAACATATGCCTGTATTGCATCTCTAATTTGCCTAAAACACATTTTCATGATGATAACGAAAACCCTGTATTTAAAACATTCTGGGGTAGGGTCAATATAGAATTTGCAGCAGCTTTCCTTTTCTTCTCGGTAAAAGGCATGGTACAGCACATGATACATCAGTTGAAATATAAAGGGAACAAAGATATAGGTATCTTACTTGGCAAGCTGTATGCCGAAGAACTTAAAAACAACCTGCACTTTTTAGATATTGATTGTATAGTACCCGTACCTTTGCATCCCAAAAAATTAATTAAAAGGGGCTATAACCAAAGCGAAATGATTGCTTTAGGTTTATCCGATGTACTCCATAAACCTATTGACACTTCGGGTTTTGGACGGAAGAAATATACAGAAACGCAAACAAAAAAAACACGCTATAAAAGGTGGGAAAATGTGGAAAATATTTTTGGCAGAACCACTGAGGGCTATTTCGACAATAAACATGTACTGCTGGTTGACGATGTAATTACAACTGGAGCAACCATAGAGGCCTGTGCACAGGAAATACTCAAGGACCAAAACGCCAGAGTAACCGTTGTAGCCATTGCTTGTGCCATGCATTTATAATATTTATACCAAAGTTATTGCACCAGAAAATACATATTTGTTTTGCCTTTACCTTTAACTACAATGGTATCTCTTTTTTCGAAAGAATATTTATCCACAAGTAAATTATAAGTTGATTCTGAAACATTGATGCGCATTGGCATACTGTTCGATTCCATACGGGCAGCAACATTAATAGTGTCGCCAAAAATGTCGTAAATAAATTTCTTAACTCCCACAATGCCTCCAATAACTTTTCCCGAATGAATGCCAATACGTATTTTCCATTGTATTTCTGATTTTTGATTACGCTTTTTAATATATTCAATAATCTGGCATGCGGCCTCGGTAATATTTTGAGCATGTGAAGGGTTTGCAATGGGCATACCACATACAGCCATATAGGCATCGCCTATGGTTTTGATGCGTTCGCAATGGTATTTTTGCATAATATTGTCGAAGGTGGTATACAGTTCGTTGAGCTCTTCAATCAGATTTTTAGGCGATATTTGAGAAGAGATTTCAGTAAAACCCACAAAATCAGAAAAGAAAACACTTACATTCTTGAATTCTTCCGGTTCGGTATATCCTTTTAATTTTAAATCTTCTGCCACTTTGTAGGGCAATATATTCAGCAACAAGGCATCGGATTTCTCCTTTTCTTCTTCCACAAGTTTTTTTTGCTCCTTTATGACCTTGTTCTTTTCTTCTAAGCGTATGATACTCAGCTTTTTAATTTTATAACTTCTGTAAATAAAATAAATGAGGATGCTGAACATAATTATCAGTGCTACAGCCAGATTAATTATAAGCCCTTGCTGGTGTAGTTGCTCTAACTGCTTGCTGAGGATGCCTTTCTGTTGTTTAATTTGTTCGTCCTGCTCAGTGATGGCCTTTGATTGTGTATTTAAAATTTCTTCTTGTTTTTCGTTTTCAAGTTCTTTTACCCGTACTTCTTCTGTCATTTTTTTCAAAAGCACCTCTTTGGTTTCTAATATTTTTTGTTTCTTGCTTATGTCGGCCATCAGGTCCGTAGAAATCTTTTTCTGTTCATACATCTCATCTTCAAGGAGTTCAATTTCTTCTACATAAAGTAAGAGTCTGTTTTTCTGAGTGTTTATCTCAAGCATTAAGTCCGATAGTATTTGTTTTTGTTTCTCTATTTCTTCTTTCTGCTTTTCAATGCGGCTGTTAAGTTCACTTACCTTTTCTTTCTGTTCGAATAGCTCTTTTTCAGTTTCTGTATATATTTTATGCCAGTCGAGCTCACTCTTTACTGCCAGGGCAGCAAATGTTACTGTTACTTTAAAACCTTCGGCATCCAGACGGGATTGGTTCATCTCGAAGCGTTTCTTATCATCGACAACAATAAAATTAATCATGGATTTGTGAAAAGGGTAGTTTTCGCTCAAAAGCAGTATCTGTTTGCCTTTTATTTGTTGATAAACAAGGTCAATGTCGAAACCAGTATTTCGGTTCAGAAAGAGAATTTCGACCCCTTCTATATCTACAATTTTATGAAACAATTTAACAGTGATGGGCTTTTCTTGTACCGTCTTATTTTGAGAAAAACTTATGAAATCATTATAAAAAGATGAATCTCTGTCTAAT
>CAZVOS010000390.1:0-4027 GCA_964628845.1 uncultured Bacteroidales bacterium
AAATAATTAACCCTTACAATCTAACATTATGGCAACAAAGACAGTTCCAGTTAAACCTCACAAAAGGTCAACACCATCACCAACACCAAGAAAAAATCCTGATGCACCAAAACCAGGACCAAAGACAGTTCCAGTTGAACCTCATAAACGGACACCACCAAAGAAATAATGACAACAATGCCAACGCTTCACAGCCACACACATTGCCAAGTCGCACCAGCCAACACGCAAGCCAAAACTTGGCAAAGAGTGTGTCTGTCCCACCGCACAACCGACAGACAATCAACACGAACGACAGAAGGGCAGCAGCTAACACGCTGTAGGTTTTAGTGGCTGGGGAAGTTTTTCATTGACAATTATGGTGGTTGAAAGGAAAGTTTTGTATTTTTGTAGATAGTTTGGAAGGTAGGCACGCCACCAAAAACCTTACAGCTATCCGTTATGCCTCATGCTAAAAAAAAACAGGGATAAGATTAAAGATGTCTTCAGAAATCAAAAAAAATGAAAATTACTGTTTGAAAATTTAAAATATATATCGTACTTTTGATATTTGAATTTAAGAAAAGTAAAAATATATGGAAAGTAAGAAAGACCAAGTAATTGAAGAGTTATTTAAAATATGTAAGCGTAAGAACAATTTTGTTTTTCACAATGATATTGTAAAAGACGTTTGTAAAAAAATTGGGTTTGGAAATCCCTTTGATGTTACTAAACTTGACAACAAAGCAAAATTACCTGAAATTTTAGTGAAAAATGATTATGCTATAATCCATGTTGGAAGTGGCAGTCATAAGTTTATTAAAGGTATTGAAAAAGTATATCACAATTTTGAAAAAATTCAAAAAACGATTGAATGGAAATACAAAAAGAGCTTGTTAAATCAATATAATTCAAGCGAAAGCAACATTCTATCTGTCGCTAACAACCAAAGAATTTTACATCATTTTCTTTTCAACCAAGACAAAGAATTCGAAGATGTAGATATTTCAAAACGTCCCAAAACATATTTTCCACACAGAACAAAAACAAGTTTTGAATACTCATTTGGTAAAGAAGCAAAACTTATAATGAAAAATATTCAGATTGAAATTGACCTTACAATTGAATTACAAGGCACAATTGGAGTATTTGAAGGAAAAAATGGAAAACCAGACAACTTTTCAATTTATCAAATCTATCACCCATTTCTATATTATTATAATGCCAATTTGAATAAAGAATTAAAGGGCAAAATAAAAAAAATATTTTGCGTTTATGTTGTTCGTGAAAAATCAAAAACTCATGATACAATAAAGCTATGGGCTTACACATTTTCAAATCCACTTGACATTACAACTATTAAATTCATAAAGTCAGCTTCATATAAATTGATACATCAAAACTAATCGAATGAGTATAGACAAATTTAGAAACAAAATATTTAACGAAGACGTTTTGCAAGTTCTAAAAAAACTACCTGACAGTTGTTTGGATATGGTTTATGGAGACCCTGACTACAATGTAGGTATAAACTATTCTGGTAAAAACTACACTACAAAATGGAATGACTACATTGATTGGTATATTGAATTGACAAGAGAAAGCATGAGGGTTTTAAAACCAACAGGCAGTTTATATATGATGAATTATCCAAAACAAAATGCACATCTACGTGTAAAGTATCTTGACGAAGCAGCTTATGATGTACAGGACTATGTTTGGGTTTACAATACTAATGTTGGGCACAGCCCAAGGCGTTTCACAACAGGACATCGTTCAATACTTCATGCGACAAAATCAAAAGAAAATAATTTTTACAAGGACAATGTTGCTGTTTCTTATCAAAACCCAACAGACAAAAGAATAAAGGGACGAATTGCAGATGGACATTTAGGTCGTATGCCTTATAGTTGGTTTTATTTTGACCTTGTAAAAAATGTAAGCAAAGACAAGACTTTTCACTCTTGTCAAATCCCATTGCCCTTAGTTGAAATGCTTATCAAATCTTGCACTCAAGAAAATGATGACTGCTTTATTTTATTTGGCGGTAGTGGCAGTGAGTTAGTTTTGTGTAAAAATTTAAAGCGTAATTTTATTAGTTGTGAACTGCACCCTGAATACTATCAAATGATATTAAACAGACTTGAGAATAATGGAAAAATTAAAGACGAATATCGACTTGATTTTATTCAACAAAAGAATGGAAAAATTACACATGAATTAAATCTGTTTTCCGAAAACACATATAGCACGAAGGCATAACAGCAGCTTGGTTTTAGGCGGGGTTCATCTTTTCTTGACAGATTAGATTTATTTGTATATTTGCGTGGCAGTATGACAGATAAGTGGGTTTAAATTCCGCCCAAAACCAGAGCTGCAGCCGTTAGTGGCAAGCGTAAGGTAAAATCGACTGCTGACAATTGAACCGAATATAGTAAACCAATAACTTGACTGAATCGTGCCATATTATAAATTAGTTGACTTTGACATGTATAGAAACATTTGTAGCTCAGGGACAGCGACCACACAGCCCGACAGATTTTTTTTATTTTTGGCCGACGCTCTTTAATATTATTAAAATTGAAAAAATATTTATATATAACTTTTTTATTTTTTTCTAACTTGTGTTTAGGACAAGTAAATCTTGTCTCAAACCCAAGTTTTGAAATGATATATTCATGTCCTAGTGGTGCAAATCAACTTGACTCTGCAATTGGATGGAGTACTCTGAAAAATGGGGGAGGAGGAAATCCTGAACTTTTTAATTCCTGTTGCACATTTCCCTCTATATGTGGTGTACCCTTAAATTATAATAATTCAAGTTTTCAATATTCGCATTCGGGGAATAGTTATGTGGGTATAGATGCGGTAAACTCTTGGGTACCAAATGGTGATAGGGAGTATATTCAAAGTAAATTAAATAAAGGACTTTCATCTGGTCATACTTATTGTGTTAAATTTTATTCTAGTTTATCAGATCAAAATTTGATATATATTACAACTCTTGGAGCATACTTAGATAACGGAAATGTATATGCTTTAACATTTTTAGGGTTAGCAATAGCTACTCCTCAAGTTTATAATTATGTACATCCATTAAACGACACTGTAAACTGGATGAAAATTGAGGGTTCTTTTACTGCAATAGGTATAGAGACATATATTACAATTGGTAATTTTTTTCCCGATTCTACTTCAGGTATAGGTTTTTTTGGCTCTCCTACAAATTCGTGGGCTTATTATTACATAGATGATGTTAGTGTAATTGATGCCAACCTCACTCCCTTTGCTGGCAATGATACCCTAATACAACCCGGTGATAGTGTTTTTATAGGCAGGCAGCCAGAGATAGGCTTAGATGAAGATTGTATTTGGTTTGTAAATGGGTTACACATAGATACCATAGCAGGTATATGGGTTAAACCAGATAGCACAACGACATACATTTTAGAACAGACTATATGTGGTAATGTGAGTTGGGATACGGTAACAGTGAGTGTGTATGGGACAGGAATAGGGGCATATACCATGAATGGTAGAGGCATAATGATTTATCCAAACCCTGCTACAAACACAATTAACATTGAGAGCACTACTAAATTTTCGCAAATGCTCATATCTGATGTTTTGGGTAATGTAAGAATAAGTCAACAGGTTTTTAATCAGGCTGTAACTATCGATATAAGTGGGTTGACAAAGGGTTTGTATTTTATCAAGTTGACAACTGATGATGGAATAATAGTGAAGAAGTTTTTGAAGGAGTGATTGCCAAAGTTTTGCATGAAAAAGTATTATAGCCCTTCCCTGACAAAAATAAAAAAAGCTGACCCGCAAGACACGGCATCGCTTCTGGACAGATAAAAAACTTGTGAAAATTTAGAATGGATATGGCACGACAATACTTTCTGACAAAGGTTTACAGGAACTCGTTGACAGTACGCCAGCCACTAACAAGCTGCGGGCTTCAGCGGCATGGGCATCTTTCTTTGACAATTTTGGTAGTTGAAAGGAAAGTTTTATATCTTTGTGGGTAGGTTAGTGGGTTATC
>CAZVOS010000391.1:0-4021 GCA_964628845.1 uncultured Bacteroidales bacterium
AATAAGATATGCCAAGGATGTTTTCCCGCATCCTGGTGGCCCCCAGAATATCATCGAAGGAATCTGTCCACTTTGTATAGTCTTTCTGAGAACAGAACTCTCTCCAACAAGATGCTCCTGGCCTATGTAATCATCTAATGTTTTAGGCCTGAGTGCTTCAGCTAGGGGAATATGCAACATTTTTTTTGTTGCCAAGATAATGAAAATTATTATAGCTTTGAAAAAAAAATTATGAAAAATCAACAATATCCCGAACCCACTGTCGGTGCCCTAATTATTAATGAACATGAAAAGATATTCCTCTTTAAAACACACAAATGGGGAAACAACTATGCCATACCCGGCGGACATATTGAGCTTGGAGAAACCATGCAAGAAGCCCTCATAAGAGAAGTAAAAGAAGAAACCAACCTGAATATATTTGACATCCAATTCTTTTGTTTTTTTGAAGTCATCTTCGACACTCAGTTCTGGCAAAAAAAACACTTCATCTTCTTCGATTTTATCTGCCGCACCACCGATTCACTAGTGATACTTAATGATGAGGCAGAGGAATATGTGTGGGTAGATAAAACGGAAGTACTGAAATACGACCTCGAAAACAATACAAGAAAATTTATCGAAGAATATTTAAAAAACAAATAAGCCAACAAATAAACATTCATTTAATGAATATTAGTGTTTAGTGTTACCATTATTCTTTAAAATATGTAATTACATTCCCCATCAAAACACAAACTACTGCACTTATAACCCCTACATAAGTTTCTTCGATATGAAACCAGCCCAGATTATTACCCAGCACAGTGAACAATATAGATAAAGTTCCAATGATAAAGGCCATTTTTACACTCAATACACTTATCCATTTGCGGTAGTATAGTCCCATTATAATTACAATAGCACCTATCGAACGGATGGCATACGAGATATAAGCCGCATCAAGCACAGCACCCTTGAAATAATATGCCATGGGAAAGGTTACTAAGCATACAATCACTACAAGCCGTCGTGATGCTTTAATAATGTTATGGTCTAAGGCACCTTTGTTCAATATGCCATGATAAATATCTTTTGCAGCTATGGTTACAATAGCAAAATTAACAGGACCCACAGTCGAAAAAATAGCTGCCAAAATACCTGCGATGGCTATACCTCCAAGCACTGGATGTATAAACTCGGGATTAGTTAAGAGAGCAGGTAAAACCATTTTCGGACTCACAAGCATCGCTTTGTCGAAAAATAATCCTGTCCTGCCAATTAATCCCAAAATAGCCACCATAATACCAAAAGGTGCAATTATCAACGCTGATAACAAGGCAGCCCTCTTTGCTGTAAGGGCATTCTTAGCCGAAAAAATGGGCTGTATGCTTGCCTGTGCAGCCATCCCTCCCAAAACACCACCAATAAGTAAATTAAAAGCGTAGGAAAGATTCCCCGAAAAAGGATTGTAAAAATCTTCGGGAGAACCACTGGCTGCTAATAAACTTTGTAGATTTCCAAGCCCTCCTACCTTACTCAGTCCTATATAAAGTGCTATGCCAATACCAATAAATTTGGCTAATAAATGAATAACACCAATAACAGACAAGGCATGCATCCCTCCTATATAAGTATAGATGGTAATAAAAATTACCGAAAACAAAACTGCATTGAACCAGTTCAGATTAAACAAAGGAGCTACAATACTGGCACAGGTCTGTATCTGCACATAGGATAATGTAATATAGGCAATCAGAAAGGCAATGGCAGAATACAATCTTGCTTTGCTGCCAAACAGTTTCTCAAGCATCTCACTGACCGTATGGATATCATTTTTCCTGTAATGATACGCCACAGTAAAGCCAATAATTATCATCCCTATTGCTGTTGAAAAGTTCAACAATATGGGCTGCATTGTTCCTAAAAGATAGGCCTTTTCGCTGACACCTATGGTGCTCATACCCCCCAACCATTCTGAAGCCACAACAATACTGCAAGTAATGACTCCCAGATTTCTTCCTGCAACTAAAAAATCAGCCGATGAACGTGTGGCTATCTTCTTCGTAAAAAAAGAAACAACGATTATAAAAAGGAAATAGACCAGTACAACTGATATATAAACGTTCATTGATTTTTTTCTCTTCAAAGATAAAACATTATTTATGGAAATTAATTTCGATTGTATCTATGGTGAAATTTTTTGTTTAACCCCTAAATTTATTTAACCATGAAAACAAATTCATTAAACCCATTAAGAAGCAAGAACTTTACTGAAAACAATCTTAAATTATGGTCATTAAAAGCCATATTCATAGTTCTTGTATTGAGCTTAAGTTCATTTGTAACACAAACACCAACTGGTAAGATTAAAGGTGTAGTTGTTACAGAAGGTACCGAAACAGTTATCGGCTCTGCACAAGTCAGTATTTTTTTAGACGACAAAGAAGTATGGACATTTACCACTGCCAGTGATGGTATTTTTTCTGCCACTTTGCCCGTAGGAAAATATGCTCTTAAGGTTACTGCAAAAGAGCACAAACCCTATGTTAAGAAGAACATCAGTATTACTAATGCAGGTACATATTATATTAAGGTGGCACTTAAAAGCGACATAGAAATAACTGAAGATGTTGATTTAAAAGAAGTTGAAATCTCAAAAAATGACATAATAACTTGTCAGGAACATTCAGGTAAAGCAGGTCGTAGAAAAGAATCCTATAGTAATGCACCAGTATCGGCATCTGGTATGGGTTATGCTTATGACGAAATAGGTTATATAGATTATAACACAGAGTCGTATGATGTGATTAATGAGAACATTTTTAAGGATGCAGTTAACAACCCTCTTTCCACATTTTCTATTGATGTAGACAGGGCTTCCTATTCGAATGTAAGACGATTTCTGACACAAAATCAGAAACCACCAAAGGATGCAGTACGCATTGAAGAGCTGATTAATTATTTCGATTATGATTATCCACAGCCAAAAGATGGGGCACCATTCTCGGTAAATATTGAGCACGCACAATGCCCATGGAACGAAAAGAACCAATTGGTATTGATTGGTCTAAAGGGAGAGAATGTAAACGAGGATGAAATACCAACGAATAATCTTGTATTTTTAATTGATGTGTCTGGGTCTATGTCTGATGCTAATAAACTTCCATTGCTTAAACAATCATTTAAATATCTTGTAAATAACTTAAGAGCAGAGGATAAAGTAGCCATAGTGGTCTATGCAGGAGCAGCAGGTATGGTTCTGCAATCAACACCAGGCACACAGAAAAGTAAAATTCTGGCATCCCTCGAAAAATTAGAAGCCGGTGGCTCTACTGCTGGTGGAGAAGGTATTAAATTGGCTTATAAAGTAGCTAAAGAAAATTTTATTCCGAATGGAAATAACAGGGTGATTTTAGCCACTGATGGAGATTTTAATGTAGGTGCTAGCAGTGATGCAGAGATGGTACGATTGATAGAATCGAAAAGAGATGATGGTATCTTCCTTACCATCTTAGGATTTGGTATGGGCAACTACAAAGATTCGAAAATGGAACAGCTCTCCAATTCAGGAAATGGCAATTATGCCTATATTGATAATATTCTTGAAGCCAAGAAAATGTTTGGAAGCGAGCTCTGGGGAACACTCTACACAATTGCCAAAGATGTAAAAATTCAGGTTGAATTTAATCCTGCTTTTGTAAAAGCTTACCGACTTATTGGCTATGAAAACAGAATACTGAATAAAGAAGATTTCAATAATGATAAAAAAGATGCCGGCGATATTGGTTGTGGTCATTCTGTTACCGCACTTTACGAAATAGTGCCTGCAGGTTCCGATGAAAAAGTATCAGATGTTGACCCACTAGAATATCAGAAATCTCAGGTAGTGGACAGTAAAAATGCCATGACAGTAAAGTTGAGATATAAAAAACCCAATGAAGATAAAAGCATATTAATAGTTGAAAAATACAAACCATCGGGCTTTAGCAAAAGTAACAACATTAAATTTGCTGCTGCTGTAGCTCAGTTTGGTATGTTG
>CAZVOS010000392.1:0-4012 GCA_964628845.1 uncultured Bacteroidales bacterium
CTATAACTGTATCAGTAATACATCCCAGTGCAGTGGAAATATTCAGACTAACGTTGTAAATACCTGTATCAGCATATAAATGAACAGGATGCTGTAAATCAGATGTATCCCCATCGTCAAAATGCCATGACCAATTCTCAATAAAATCAGGTAAATCAATTACAGTTAAATCATTGAAATTGGTAGGAAATCCAAAACAAGCCGAATCACCTGTGAAAATTGCTGGTGGAGGGGGAGCTACATAAATATTTTTAACAATAGTATCATTGCAACCAATAGTTGATGAAATGATTAAGGTAACAGAAAAAACACCTGCCGTAGTGTAGTAATGTTCAGGACTTTGCAATACTGAAGAGTTGCCATCCCCGAAATCCCAGTACCAGTTGCTGATGGTGTCGTTGGCAAGCAAGAATGATAAATCTGTAAAATGTGTGGCGCTTCCCAGACAAGCTGTGTCGGCAATAAAATCAGCCACTGGATAAGGACTTACATATATAATGCTGTTAATATAGTGGCTGCATCCAAATGTTGTCGAAACGCTTAGCGTAACATCATAAAAACCTGTGTCGGCATAGAGATGAAATGGGTTTTGAATGTATGATATTGTGCTGTCGCCAAAATCCCAATACCATTCTGTAATACTGTCTATAGCCCATGTAAAGGATAAATCATAAAATATTGTTGGTGTGCCAAGGCAAACAGTATCGTTAGTAAACTGAGCAAAAGGTAAAGGGCTTATGTATGCACTTTGCATAATAGTATTTGTACATCCTATGCTTGTTGTAACAGTAAGTGTAACATCATAAAATCCTGTATCAGAGTATATATGTCCGGGTTCTTGCACAGTAGTCTGATTTCCATCACCAAAGTCCCACGACCATTGAGTAATACTGTCTGTGGCTGATGTAAATGACAACTCAATAAAATGTGTAGTTGAGCCAATACAAACGGTATCGCTTTCAAAAAGGGCTGTTGGCAAAGGACTTACATATACTGCTTTAATTATTGTATCAGAACAACTCAATGATGAAGTAACGATAAGTGTAACATCATAATTACCTGAGTTACTGTACTGGTGTGTAGGATGTTGATTTGTTGAAGTGTTGCCATCTCCAAAATCCCATTGCCATCCAATAATGCTATCAATGGCTGGGGTTATAGATAAATCGTTAAAGTGTGTAGCATCACCCAGACATACTGTATCAAATGTGAAATCTGCTGATGGATAAGGACTTACATATATAATATTGGTAACAGAATCACTGCAACCGATGGAAGAACTAACTAAAAGCATGACATTATGATGTCCACTGTCCGCAAATACTAATAATGGGTTTTGCGAGTTTGATGTTTGCCCAGAGCCAAAATTCCATTGCCAGATTGTAAGACTGTCGTCAGCCAATGTATAGGATAAATCTGTAAACGAAGTGGTATTGTTCAAACAAACTGTATCGGCCGTAAAGTCAACAACAGGGTAGGGGCTTACATAAACATCTTTAACAACAGTATGAGGACAACCTATGGTACTTTCGATAGTTAAAGTAACGCTATAATAGCCCGTATCCGCATATATGTTTTGAGGGTTTTGCAGTGTGGCAGTATGTCCATCGCCGAAATCCCAATACCATGATTGAATACTGTCAATGGCTAATGTGAAAGACAAGTCGTTAAAAATGCTGGTATTTCCAAGACATACCGGCTGAGTTGAGAAATCAGCAATTGGTGATGGACTTACATATACAGCTTGAGTTAAAGTATCGTTACAACCAATTGAGGTAGTTATAATAAGTGTTACCTGATAAAAACCACTGTCTGTATAAATATGCTGGGGGTTTTCAAGCATTGATGTGCCTCCGTCTCCAAAATCCCAGTACCAGTTTGTAATGCTGTCGTTGTTTAACAGATAGGATAAGTCATTAAACGTGGTTGAATAACCCATACAAACTGTATCCGCTTCAAAAACAGCTACAGGATAGGGACTTATATAAACATCATGTACTATAGTATCGCTGCATCCAAGAAGTGAATAAACTATCAAACTGACATTAAAATAACCTGTGTCGCTGAATGTATAGGAAGGATGTTGCAGTGAACTGCTGGTATTATCAAAATGCCACAGCCAGCCCATCACATCATCATTATTTGCAGCCGTTGAAATATCATTGAACAGAGTAATCTCATTTAAACAGACGGCCTGTGCATTAAATTCAGGATAGGGTAAGGGTTTCACATAAACATCTTTTATTATAGAGTCCAGACAACCAATTTGAGAATAACAAATAAGTGTTACATGATAGATTCCAGTATCCTGATAAATATGTACTGGGTTTTGTAGTACAGATGTGCTTCCATCGCCAAATTTCCATTCCCAGTTTACGATACTGTCAATTGCCAGATTGATACTTATATCTGTAAAATGTGTTTCAAAGCCAAAGCATGCAGAATCTGCCATAAAATCGGCAAGAGGTGAAGGACTGACATAAGCAGGTTTAACAACAGTATCGGCACATCCAATAGATGTATTGACAATAAGCTGTACATCAAAGTAGCCCGTATCTGCATAAGTATGAGCAGGACTTTGTAGCAAAGAAGCATTATTATCTCCGAAATCCCATTCCCAGCTTATAATACTGTCAGCAGCTAATGTAAAAGATAAATCAGCAAAGCTTGTCAGGTTGCCCAGACACATGGTGTCGACTGTGAAACCTGCTGTAGGGTAGGGGCTTACGTAAACATTTTTACTTATTGAATCACTACAAGAAATGGAAGAGGTGGCAATAAGTGTTACCTGATAAAAGCCGGTATCGGCATACAAATGGGTGGGATGCTGCAATGAAGATGTTTGTCCATCACCAAAATCCCACATCCATATACTTACAGTATCCAATATTGAACTGCCCGATAAATCATTAAAAATGGTATAATTACCTAAACAAACAGCTCCTGCAGAAAACTCAGGTAAAGGTAATGGTTTTACATAGATGCTTTTAATTATAGTATCAGTACATGCAAATGTTGAGGATATGACCAATGTAACGTCAAAATAACCAGTGTCCGAATATATATGTTGAGGATTTTGTACATACGCATTAGTGCCGTCTCCAAAATCCCATTCCCATGTTACTATACTATCAAGAGATGAAGTGGTTGTTGATAAATCCGTAAAACTTGTTGGATGTGTCAAACATGTGGTATCAGCCGAAAAATCAGCTAAAGGGTAGGGACTTACGTATATATCTTTCTGTAAAGTATCTGTACAGCCAATTGTGGTATTTACAATAAGTGTAACAGTTACAAAGCCGGTATCAGTATAGAGGTGTGATGGATTTTGAATAACAGATGTGTTGCCATCACCGAAATCCCATTCCCAGTTGGTTATTATATCATCAGCCAGAGTGTGTGAAAGTTCTGTGAAATTGGTCTGATTACCCATACAAACAGTATCAGCAATAAAATCTGCCACTGGATAATCACTGACATAAATATCTTTAGTTATAGTATCAGAGCATCCTAAAGTGGAATAAACAATGAGAGTAACAGTATAGTAGCCAGAATCAGCATAGGTGTGTTGCGGGTTTTCAACAATTGAAGTCTGTGAATCACCAAAGTCCCAGTCCCATGCAATTATATTGTCATAAACTGAAGCTGTGGATAAGTTATTAAAGACGGTATTATTGCCCAAACAAACAGGATTGGCTGAGAAATCAACAATAGGTGGTGCATTGACGTATATGGGCTGTGCTATTGTATCGGAACATCCAAAACTTGAGCTTACTATTAGTGTAACTAAAAAATTCCCTGAATCAGCATATACATGAAATGGATTCTGTAAGCTTGAAGTAGTCCCATCACCAAAGTCCCATTGCCAACTGTTAATGCTGTCGAGGGCAGAAAGGCATGTAGAAGTGTCAATAAAAGTTGTTGGGAAAGACAAACATGCAGTATCAGCAGTAAAACCAGCTAAAGGGTAGGGACTTACGTATATATCTTTCTGTAAAGTATCTGTACAGCC
>CAZVOS010000393.1:0-3999 GCA_964628845.1 uncultured Bacteroidales bacterium
TATATGTGGTATTTGCTGTAGGACTTACTGTTATGGTCTGTGTATTAACTCCATTACTCCAATGGTAGCTGTTACCCCCACTGGCTGTAAGTGTCGTTGATTGTCCTGCACACACACTCTTATCAGGTCCTGCATTGGCTGTTGGTGGTGGGTACACCAAAACCTGCTGAGTAGATGAAGATACACAACCCCCCATAGAACTTGTAACTGTTAATGTAACAGTGTATGTCCCCGGATTAGGATATGTATAAGTGGGATTCTGCTGTGTAGAAGTAGCCCCATTGCCAAAATTCCACTGGTACGTAGCTATACTCCCCTGATTAACTGTGGAAGTACTTTGAAATGTTTTTGTAGTACTGCAAAGAGGCGATGTTACATTAAAAGATGAAGTGATTATGGTTGGCTGCAGTACTGCCTGCAGCACCACCTGACACCCATTGGCAGATGTAAGTGTGCATGTATATGTTGCCCCGATAGTCGGATTTTGAAGAGTAATACTTTGTGTGGTGGCACCACCAGGACTCCATGAATATGTAAAACCAGCAGGGGCTGTTAAAACAACCGTTGAGCTCCCTGCACAAAAATTGACATTTATCAGCATGGGCTCGCAGGCACAGGCAATGTAAGCATAACCAAAGTGCGCTCCCTGATTGCAATCGTAGGTTGTATATTCAATAGTTACTGTTTGTCCCATATACGGGGTTAAATTCAATCCTACTGTCGTCCAGTTCTTCCAACGTATAGAGCCAGGTGCACTCTGAAAACCAGGTATAGAACCAGATGCCACTACAGAATAAAAACCACAAACTGGGTCTATCAAATTACCCGACTGATTTAAAACCCTGATATTAAATTTCGGCTGGTCAGAAGGACTATGTCCAGGATCCTCTAATACCACAGCATATTTATAAATAAATAATGAATTTTGTGGTGTAACCGTTAATGTATATCGCAAACGCTCTGCCTGATAATTCACACTCGAATTCCCTAACCTCGCCGACCTTGTAGCTCCCGGAGGTAATACATTCAACAGATTATTCGTTTCAGGGTCTGTGCCACCCGTCATTATAGTGTGTCTTCCGTTTACTATGCCTTGTGTTGGACAACAATTCGTATAAGTACCCGTATAACCCACCCAGTTGGTAAAATTACCCATACTGAAATCAGCATTCGGACAAGTATTCTGAGACCTTAACGCATTAAAGTCAAACAGTAAAAAAATAAAAAATAAAAAAGTAATTATATTTTTCATTACTTATTTATTGTATTTAAAAATTAAAATCTTTACAACCTTCAAATATATGAAAAATAATTAGATATCAAAATAAAGTACGTTAAATAATTTTTCTTTATAGTTTAAATTTGTATTTAAAAAAAAGTAAAAGTTAAAAGTGATGAGAGGATGCGCTGCGGTGAGCCGAAGCGTGATGATGGGTTCGAAGTGAGGAGATTGTTTGCTATTTGGTGCTTGGTATTTGGTGCTTGGTATTTAAAACAAGCTTTATTTATCTAAAACACTCTTATAATATGCTGCCTTTTCGGTATTTCCTCTGAACTCATAAAAATTAATCAGGTTTCGCAGTAAATCCTCGTTATCAGGTGATATCTCTGCGGCCTTTTCGAAATTCTGCATGCTTTGTACAGTATCCCCAACAGAAAGGAATATCTTACCCAGATTAATATAAGGCATATCGCTTTCGGGCATTATTGATTTTATTTTTTCATTCATCCCGATAGCTTTGCTAAGTTCATTCATTTGCAGATACACTTCTCCAAGTTTTGAATACGCCTGAACAAATGTGGAATCAGTTGCTAAAGCATCAAAATACACTTTTTCGGCTTCCGTCAAACGGCCAAGCATCTGATAACAATAAGCCAGATTGAAATGGGCTTCAGTATAGTCAGGTCTCAACGCAATAGCTTTCTGAAGATAGGGTATGGCTTTATTGTAATCACTATAAAATTGATAGTATATAAACGCCACATTGTTATAAGCAGAAAAATATTCAGGATATATTTCAATGGCTCTTTTATAATGTTTTAAAGATATACTTACTTTTTTTTCAAAATCTTTGGGCTGTCTGTTCTGGCTTATGTCATTATAAATCTCATTAATCAGAATTTCGGCATAAACAGATTGCGCCAAGGCAGAATTATCAAGGTATTTTATATCATGTGCATATAAAGTAGAATAATTCTCCCATTGTCCTGCCCTGATGTACGTTTTAACCGAATAAGGGATGATTATTATCATCGAAACCATTACCAGCTTTGTTATAACAGAATTTGATATACGCTTCTCTGATAAATTAATTTTTAGAATTTTCAATAGTAATAACGCTATCAACATACAATAACTTAAAGAGGCAAAAAATACAAAACGCTCTCCAACGATACCTGCAACGGGTTCTACAATATTTAAAAACATCGAAATAGTGATAAAAAAGAAAAATACACTATAACTGTAAACAGGAAATCTGAGATTTTTATATAAGCCAAATACCCCAATTGCCAAACAAAATATAATACTAAATATCACTAAAGGATTAAGCAAAGAGGGTATTGGAAGCATATTATAGCCATAATAAAACACCAAAGGATGCGGTATAATTAATAATTTGATGTAAAATATAATGACATAAAATGCCATACTTATGCGGTTTATTATAGAGCCCTCAGCAGACAGGGGATTTTCAAAATAAAAAATCTCACGCGACACAGGAGGCAATACAAACCTTGGTAAGCTTGCTATAATAATGGCTATTATTAAAAAACTAATAAGTAAAAGCTGTTCTTTTCTTATAAATCGTTTTTTATAATAATACAAACTCAAGGGTATAACAGCCAGAAAACTATAGGCGGTTTGTTTCGAAAAAATAGCCAAAACAAGTAATATCATTATCACAGGCAGAAGGTAAAATTTTCCTTTATCTGAATACGTTAATGCCAGCCACAATGCATAAAAACTAAAAAAGAAACCCAGCAACTCATCCCTGCTTTTTATACTGCAAACCACTTCGGTATGTATTGGATGAACCAAAAATAACAAGCTCACCAAAAATGGAAATACCATGTTATTACAATTAAAAAGCTTTCTGATTACAATAAAAATTAGAAAACAGTTTAATAAGTAAAGCATAATATTTATCAAATGGCTTATATGCGGATTCTGTCCGAAAAACTGATGCTCAATGGCGAAACTTACCAAGGTTACAGGCCGGTACCCAAACTGCATTTTCTTATCCATGAAATAATACGATGTAAAAATTTTAGGAATGGCTTTTAAACCATCTTTAACAACAGCATGGTTTTCGGTTACGAGGTTATCATCTATCGCATATTCATGTTTTACAGTCCCTCCATATAAAATAAATATCAAAACACCAAGCAACAAAAGAACATAGAGCTCCGTCTTATATTTCAAATTTAAACGCATAATTTTTTAGTAAAAATAAGTAAAGCTTTGTAAAACAAAAAATTTTTTTACATCTCAATTATTTTTCTTAATATTGCATTTAAAGTTAATATAAATATTTATTCTTTTAAGTTTAAAAATTACTATTCTTGAATAAAACCATTTCGAAAATTTTTCGTTAAAAATTTGATAATAATAATTATATGAAATCAATAAAACTAGTTTTTTGCACGCTATTCATTTTATTTGTAACAAATGTATCATACAGCCAGTTGATTATTGACAATACGAGTATGACGCCTGCCCAACTGGTACAAAATGTGCTTGTTGGAGGAGGTGTTACTGTAAGTGCTGTAACCTATACCGGCAACATTCCCAATTCAATAGGAAAATTTTCTACAGGTGGCAACCCTACTAATCTGGGTTTAACAGAAGGTATTATCATGTCAACAGGCAATGTGACGGATGCTCCCGGCCCTAATTCAAGTGGAAGCACAGGCATAGATAACGGTACTGGAAGCGACCCTCAATTAGCTTCTCTTATTCCTGGTTATACTGTAAACGATGCCGCTTCCTTAAGCTTT
>CAZVOS010000394.1:0-3998 GCA_964628845.1 uncultured Bacteroidales bacterium
CAAATAATTATTTTTCTCAAGATATTTTAAAACTTCTTCCGAAAAGAACTCAGCCAGGTTCTCGCTGGGGTGTCCATTTATAGGGGTAGCCATAATTTGATGACAAGGGGTATTGGCAAACTCATTTTTAACAAGTGGATATAAATCAAGATAAGTTATTCCTGCATCTTCAAAACATTTTTTTACAAGTTGAATGCGTTTTTCAAAATCATTATAGATGCATAATGGAGTTACCACAAAAAGTAGTTTTAAGTGATAGGTATTCTGAAGTTCATTTACTTTTTTGAGCAGCTTGGTATAATTAATAAGGTTCTCTGTTGTATAAAGTTTGGGAAGCCATTGGTCGTAATGCATATTGTTTTGAATAATATCTCCCATATCGGGGTCATTCTCGACAAATCCGATAATAAGCAAATCTATCTCATACTGAGCACCTTTTTCAACAAAGAAATTATATTCATTAAGAGTTGACCAGCCACACAAACCCCAGGACATAACTTCTATATTATCATACTTACTTAAAATTTTTTGCTCCAGTTTGTGGCTCCATATTTTTTCGTAGGGAAGTCCATCGCCCCAGATAAAAGAATCGCCCAGTACAGCTATACGAAAAACATTGGCTGGTTTTTCTTTCTGACGCACCGAATCGGTAAATCCGTAAGGGTTGTTTTTGGCATAAGCCGCATTATAATCCCATACTTTTTTGCTTTCGGCATTCCATTTTGCAATACTGTCGGGATGGGACACATCATACGGAGGCGTTTTTTTGGGTTTACACGAGACGTTCAAGAATAACTGGAGAAATATAAATAATATTACTGATAATATAGTTAGCGATTTTAAATTACGCATCCTTAATAGTTTTTATTGTTCTTTATTTCAAAAATAATATCTTTTATTATTATGTTTAAATCTTTCGAGTTCAAAGCAAAAATAATTTCGGAAAAATCGGTTACTGATATAAACTTTAAAACATCTTCATAATATTCAATGTATTCATTTTCAATAATCTGAAAGAATTGAACATGTTTTTCATACATATTTTCAATTAATACTTCTTTTTCTTTAAGTGTATATAAAGACATTTCATTTAAAATATATTCTTTGATTTTTTCAGGTATTTCTTCTTTAGAAAATATTCTATGTGTTTTTGATTCTTTTTGAATTTGTAAACTAATTCTGTTAATAAGTGCTTCGAAGTTATTCATATTGTTTTTTACTATCTGGCTTTGTCCTTTCTTCATATTATAAGAAGCCAATACATAAGAATTGAATATTTTGTTCATTTCATCCGAAGGTAATTTAAACAAACTTAGGTTTGAGGGATAAACGACATTATGAAGTTTTAGGTATATTTCATTTTTATTACAAAAATCAACCATAGCGGGTATTTCGTGCCAGTTTTCGGTAATTGGGCATGCATTTATATGGAACGACTTCTTCCTTTTCTTATGATAATCGTGAAAATAATTAAAATTTTGCATGACCTTTTCGAAACTGGCATTTACTCTTATTTTTTCATAGGTATTTTTTTCGAAAGAGTCAATAGAAGGATAGATATAAAAATTGCCTTTTTCTAAGAGATTAATTATTTTATCATTTAAAACAGTGATATTGCTTGTAATATCAATTCTTATTTCAGGGTTAACAGTGATAATTTTATGCCATATTTCGAAATAATGCTCTTCGATAAAGGGTTCGCCTCCGCAGAAATGGAGGTGTTTGAGATGGGGTATGAATATATCGAGTTCTTTAATAAATTTATCATAGTTAAAAATATCTTTAACATCACCGCACTGAGTTAAAATTTGATTTGAGTTTTCGGGTTTGCACATGATGCAAGATAAATTACATTTACGACTGGTTTTGATGTCGAAAAAAACCGGATACTTTGAATGCAAGGGCAATAAGTCGAATTTTCGAGCTTCTACAGCATAATAATTCTTATTAATAATTTGATTTTTACAATCTATGCATCCTAAATTTAGTTCAGCATTTATAATTGAGTGTCTTAAATCGGCCAGTTTTTTCCCGTGCCATATATCCATAATGCTTTCTGTATTAAAATTACCCAGGTTATAATTAACACTATGGCAACAGGGCTGCACCATGCCATTGTTGTTGAATCGTAACGAATTAAAAGGGGCATAACAGATATATTTGCGTTTGAACAATTTACGCGTTTTATTATATAAACTGATAGTTTTTTTTTCGATTGGGGGCATGTTATAGCAATAGGATTTCAATACAAAGTTACTTATAAAATTAAATATGCTTCAATAGCTTTCCATATATCCCAATTTTTGTTTCCATATTCGTGAAAAACATGAATAAAAAAGGGTTTTATGCTTGTATTAAAATTATCATTTGTAAAACCAAGTTCTTTGTGATAAGTTATATCGGTATTATAATAGTCGGCAATAAAATTAAATTCTTTGGGTAATACTTTTTGACTTTGCAGTCCTAATTGCCAAACACTAGCCACAAGTGTGCCCTGGTCTCGTGTTTTCCAAAGAGCCATTTTAAAAGTTTTTAATGTATTTTTATGCCAGGTCTCCATAAAATTTGCAGCATCTTTATTAAAGAGAAATACACCTCCATTCCAGTGTTTGTAATTTTTATCCTTTACATCAACATTAAAAGTATGCTTTATAGCATCCAACAAATGAGTACATTTTGGATATTCGATATTCTCCCCTTCTCTATTTAACCATGTTTGCTTTCTTTTATTAAAAATAAAGCCCGTATCTTTTTGAATGGTTTTGTAATATGAAGAAAGCATATACATTAAACAATTATTATGAAAATCGAACCATGCATCTTTATGAGGTATATATCTAAACTCATTATTTAATTCAATTTTAAATTTTAAATTTTTTAAAGGCATATACAGGTTCCACAGATATTTAAAAAGAGCCACTGGATTTTCATATATATTATTTTTAACTTTATTAATCATGCGGTTAAGTTCCCTAGCTTTATCGTTATGGTAAAAATCATTATAAACATAATCGGGGAAATACTTTTGGACAGCTTCAATAAATATTTTAAGATTATTTTCTTTGTTTTGCAAGCATCCGCAGTTTAATGCATAAGGGCTAAAACTTTGGATGGTGCAGTGGTCAGCCGCAAATGTAACTTGCCCGTACTGCTGTTTAAAAATATCATTTACCTTTGGGGATAAAGCGAGAACATCGCTATCTAAGTAACAATAGTTATTGGTAGTGTCTAATACTTTATGTAAACTGGTTTTTAGAAATATACTTGCCTGATGGTGATTGAGTTCTGCAGCTGTGCTTACATCTATAATGTTATCATGTTCAATAGTAATTTTATTGCGTCTGCTGTCGGTAATTACAATAATGGGTAATGCCGAAAAGTGTTTAAGAAATTTTAAGGCGTTATTTAACTTTTGTATATGGCTGTTCTCGCCACAAACAACAAAGACAAAAACATTTTTATCAGACATCTTTGTATGATATTTCGCTGATTAATTTTTGTTTAACTTCATCAATTTTTGCTTTGATATAGGATTCATCATCTGTATCGAGTACTTCGCAAATGAGAGCTGGTGAAAATTCCTTTAAATATAACAGAAAATGTTTTAAATACGGGAAATCATTTAGTCCAAAAAGTATCTTTTGAATATGAGACATATAGTCCTGTAATTTCTTTTTACATAGAATTTTTCCTTTGTCAGAATCAACAAATGAACTTAAATGGTAACTTATGTTTTGCAAATGCTCTTCTAAAGGTGTTTTTTCAATGTCATTTTTCTGTTGTTCCCAGTATAATGATTTTTGATACATTAATTTATCAGTATCGATTTTTTCGCTGAGCCATGCTTTAAGCTGGTTTACGAAAGATTGGAAATGCTTTTTATTGTAATTCTCAATATTCTTTTTTGTGGGTAATGTAAAATTTTCAAGTTTATTTACGACATTTGATAATACCACAATATCAACACTTTTTAAAGTACAATCTTGGGGTTCCACTAC
>CAZVOS010000395.1:0-3994 GCA_964628845.1 uncultured Bacteroidales bacterium
AGTTTGCCTGTGTGATGGCATAATTTTTCTGCTCAATATGCCCTTCAAATTTATTTTCAATAAAGCGCACTTGTTTCTTAAGACAAATGTCTTTAGTCTTATCGGTAGAAAAAGAATCTATCACTACTATTTCATCAGCCACATTTTGAAGTGAATCAATACATCTTCCGATGTTTTTTTCTTCGTTAAGAGTTATAATGACAGCGGATAGTTTAAGCATAAATAAGATTTAATACCATGCAAAAAAGAATTAATTAAGATTTCATCAGAAACAGAATAGGATTATTTATTTTACAAGTCTGAACATCTTATTCCATCTGATATTTGCAGGGAATGATTTTTCTTTGTTCAGTGAGAGCCAAACAAATACTGCTTTACCCACAACATGGTCTTCGGGTACAAAGCCCCAGAAACGGGCATCTGCCGAATTATGGCGGTTGTCGCCCATCATCCAGTAATAATTCATTTTAAAAGTATAAGTGTCTGTTAGCTGTCCGTTAATATAAATTTTGTCTCCTTCTATTCTAAGTTCATTACCTTCGTAAGCATGAATTATTCTTTCATAAAGGCATATATTTGAAGTGTCAATATGTGTTTTTGAACCAGCTTTAGGTATATATAGAGGGCCAAAGTTGTCCTCATTCCAGGGATATGTTTCTTTAAATGGGAATATATATTTTTCGAAATATCCTTTGGGTTTAACCACTTTAACCACTTCAACCACATTGACAATTTTACTGAGCTTAGCAGCACTTTCTTCTGTAAGTGCAAAGATATACTCTCCTGGGAGCGAGGTAGGACCACCATCGGTGATATTCATATCGCTTAAAACTTTCGGGTTGATACGTGTACCATCAGTACGAACTATATAATTAAATTGCAAATGGCCATCAATAAGATTTTCTTTACCGTTTATATAAATTTTCTGGTCAACTATCTGAAGTGTGTCTCCTGGTAGGCCTACACAACGTTTAATATAGTTCTCTCTTTTATCAACAGGACGTGCCACAACAGTAAAATTTCTATGTACAAACTCTCTCCCCATCTCACGACACATGGCATAGTAACTGCGACTGCTCTGGAATTCAAGAGTTGTTGTATCACCATCGGGGTAATTGAACACAACGGCATCGTTCCTTTCTACATCACCTAATCCCATAAAACGGTAAAAGGGTAGTTTTATCCATTCGAGGTAAGATTTTGTATTTTCAGTGAGGGGTAAAGTGTGGTGTGCAAAAGGGAACGACAGGGGTGTATTAGGGATTTTAGGTCCATAACTGATTTTACTTACAAATAGAAAATCACCCACTAAAAGCGATTTTTCCATTGATGATGTGGGAATGGTGTATGCTTCTATAAGGAAGGTGCGTATAATGGTAGCAGCAATAACTGCAAAGATAATGGCATCTGTCCATTCTCTTATTACGGTTTTTTTGAATTTTTCACGTTTATCGGGATGGACATATATTTCCTTTTTCGAAAAACCAAGATAAGGCATGTAAATGCAAGGAAAAACAGCCGCCATACCTTGCTGTAACAAACCAAACTTTTTAAAGCACTTGGCTGTCTCAACAAGCATCAGCATAATAGTAAAAACATTGATAAATGGAAAGATGATAAAAATATACCACCATAAAGGTTTCTTTATGATTTTTAACCATATATAAAAGTTGTAAAAAGGAACCACTACTTCCCATCCCTTATAACCAGCTTTTTGAAATACTTTCCATAGCCCAACAACAGTTGATATGCAACCCATTATAAATAAGACTTTTAATATACCCATTTTTTTATTTTTTAAATTTTATAGTTTATCATTATATTCATCAACATTTTTAAATATATCCTCCATTGTATAAAAACCTGTTTTTTTAAATACCCATTCGGCAGCTAATAAAGCTCCTAAGGCAAATCCATTACGGTTTTTAGCTTGGTGAGCTATACTTATTTCATCTTCATTTGAAGTATATATAACTCTATGAATACCTATTATATTATCTATGCGTTCAGAAAAAATTTCAAGTTCTTTATCATCATGAGCATTATCATTAATCCATCTTTCCTTTCGTTCCAGGTTATTAATAATATCTCCGGCTAGTTTTATAGCTGTTCCACTGGGAGCATCCAACTTGCCTTTGTGATGCACTTCCTGAAGGGAAATATCATATTGGGGGATGTTGTTCATCAATTTTGAAAGGTATTTGTTAAGCATAAACAGCACATTCATGCCAATACTGAAATTGGGGGCATACAATAATGTTTGTTTCTTGTTTATGCACTCCTCTTTGATATCATTTATTCTGTGGTACCAGCCAGTAGTACCTGTTACTAAAGGAATATTGAATGCGAAACATTTGTGGATAATACCAAGGATGGCATCAGGTATAGTAAAATCAATAACGACATCAGCAGTGCGTATTTTATCTTCTTGTTTTATCCAGTCTTCTTCATTGTCAATTATGGCTGCAATCTGATGATTTCTCTTTAGAGCCATTTCGTGTATCAGCTTGCCCATGCGACCATAACCTGAGATAACAATATTCATATAATTATTAATTTTTGATTTTAAGTGTTAAAGAAAATCCATTTCCATAATAACATTCAGCATAGGGCATTGTGATAAGAGCGGGTTGAAGTTTTAAACTGATATCATCGCTGATATCGAATTCGTAGAAATGTGCGTCTACGGCTGCATCAACAATATTCAGTACATATAAGACCGTTGAAAAAATATAACTTAGTTCAAGGTTACGCCTGTAATAATTTTTGGCTTGCATAAGTCCATCAACAGAATACTGGGGGAAGTTATCCGTTGTATTGATGTCATCGTCTGTACGGTATCTTAAAGCTGATCTATAATCTTTATATAAACGTTGGTTGGTAATAATAGAATAACTCAAGGCCCCAAAACCTGTATAAATCACAGGTATTTTCCAGTATTTCTTATTGTAAAATTGGCCCGCTCCGGGAACAACGGCTGATAAGATGGTAGCTTTTTTAGGAGAATGTGTTTTGGTTTGGGTACTGTCTTTTTCTTGTGGATATATTTTAAATACATTCGATAATATGAACGCAGCAATTAATATTATTCTGAATAAGAAATTCACTTTATTTTATTTTTTCAGGATGTTGATAATTCTATCAAATTCATTATCAGAATTACAAGTGATAACGATATTCACAAAACCTTTGACATCCTTTTTCATATCAACTTTTAGACCCAGTTTCGAAGTAAGTTCTTTTTTCAAATCAACATATTGTTTATTTTTTTCTTTTTGAGCTAAGGGTTTATCAGTTTTCTGGTTTAAATCTTTAACTATTTTTTCAACCTCCCTAACGGAGAGTTCTTTTTCGATAATACGTCTGAAGATGTTTAGTTGTTTTTTTTCGTTGTTGATACTTATAAGAGCACGTGCATGCCCCATGCTTATTTTTTCATCGCGAATGGCAGCTTGAATGTCAACAGGGAGTTTCAGCAGGCGGAGATAGTTGGTAACAGTACTTCTTTTTTTTCCGACTTTATTACTTAGTTCTTCTTGTGTGAGCGAGAAATCGTCAACAAGGCGTTTGAAAGAGAGAGAAATATCTAAAGGGTTAAGGTCTTCACGTTGTATGTTTTCGATAAGAGCCATCTGAATCATCTCCATATCCGAATCTGCTGTACGAACAAAGGCAGGTATTTCAGTAAGCCCTGCTATTTTTGATGCTCTTAAGCGTCTTTCACCTGCAATGAGGCGGAACTTGCCGCCTTCTGACTGACAAACAGTAATAGGTTGGATGATACCGATTCTTTCAATAGATGTTGCCAGTTGGCTGAGGGCTTCTTCCTCAAAGTTGTTTCGTGGCTGGAAAGGATTAACATCTATGAGGTCTAAAGAGATGTAAACAATAGACCCTGACAGTATTGATTTCTGAACATTAACATTATCTGCATTTTCGAGCAGAACACTTAATCCTCGACCTAAAGCTCTTTTTTTTACATTCATTTTTATAT
>CAZVOS010000396.1:0-3982 GCA_964628845.1 uncultured Bacteroidales bacterium
CTTTCAAGAGTTTATGATTATGCCTCTAGGGGCTAATAATTATAGCGATGCCATAAGAATGGGTGTCGAGGTTTTTCACACATTGAAGGATGTTCTAAAGAAAAGAAAATATGCCACTAATGCAGGCGATGAAGGTGGTTTCGCTCCCAATCTCAAATCTAACGAAGAAGCTATTACCATCATCATTGAAGCTATCGAAAAAGCTGGATATAAGCCAGGCGAAGATATTTACATTGCTCTTGACCCAGCTGCCTCCGAATTTTATATTGAAAAAGAAAATAAATACCACTTGCATAAATCTACTGGTGATAAACTCACCCCTGAACAAATGGTGGAGTATTGGGCAGCATGGGTAAAAAAATACCCTATCATATCTATTGAAGATGGTATGGCCGAAGATGACTGGGATGGATGGAAACTCTTAACGGATAAATTAGGAAAGAAAATTCAAATCGTAGGAGACGATTTATTCGTTACTAATGTTGAACGTTTAAAAAAAGGAATAAAAAAATCAATTGCCAATTCAATCCTTATTAAACTAAATCAAATTGGAACTCTTACTGAAACTATTAACTGTGTTGATTTAGCTAAAATGAATTCTTATACCTCTATTATAAGTCACAGGTCTGGCGAAACAGAAGATACTTTTATTGCCGATTTATCTGTCGCACTTAATACTGGTATGATTAAAACTGGCTCTGCCTGTCGCGGCGAAAGAATTGCCAAATACAATCAATTGTTGCGTATCGAACAGTATTTAGGTTCTACAGCTAAGTATTACGGCAGGGAATTTAAGTTTTGCTAATATAAAAAGCCAAATAGCCAAAGAGGTATTTCATTTTTATAACCAAATTCAATATTATCTTGAACGAGGTATGCATTTTTCATATCTTTTATTTGCTTTTGCGTTTTGTTTTTGCCTCCAACTTCAAAAATATAGGTATTATCTACATTAAAATCAGCTTGTTTTACAGTACTGATGTTATGTGTAGTTTGAAGTTGACTTACAAAAAAAGCTTCGCGAATACTTCCAATATTTACATCATTTGTAGAAAGTGCATAATATAAATTTATATAAGATGCTCTGTCCATTCAATTTGATGTAATTAGTAATTATTTCGCATCTAAAAATAAAATTTGTCGAGCTAAGAAGTTGATTATGAGCGTTAAAATGATTTTTCATGCAAAAGTGTTTAATTGAATAAACAAAAATTCGAATAAATTGTTTATTCCGTTAAACAAAAACGAAAATATTTATTTTTTAACAATTTTTTTATAAGTGCATTTAGATATTTTCTTCTTTATATTGTTAGCTTGTATGAAGGAAAAACAAGATAAAATTTCCTTTAAAATACTGAAAAATATCCTAATGGTAAAAATGTTAAAAGTGATTATAATATATATGTTTTAACAAAAATAGTATATATTTGTGATGTGCAAATTAAATGGATATTTTTATTTTTTAAATTTTAAATTATGCAAGATAGGGCTATTGCAGCGATTGGAGAAAATTTAATCATTTTTAAATACTAAGAATTTTGTAAAATTTATGATTAATTTGAAGTGTTTGATTTAATATACAAGAAAAATGGTTTTATTATCATATAATAATTAATATTATGCTTAATACATTATTAATAATTGGCGAGTGGCAAATGCAGGGAAAAGGAGATTGGGATAGGTTTTTAGAATATCCAAAAATTATAAGCGAGGACAAAAACGGCAATAAAATCACAAACTATGTTTTGCCAATATTATTTGATTTGGATGAGATGGAGGTTGTGATTGATAAGAATGAATTACGTGAGTTATCAGAGAGCTTTGTTCTAGAGTATAAATTATTAAAAACACTAAGCGCAAGAAATAAGAAAATATATGGAACTGTAAAAGGAGATAATTTAAAGAATTTATTTGTTACTTTTTTCGGGAATAGTCTTGAAGACGAATGTTATAGCAATGCTCATTTATATCAATCAATAAAAAAAGATTATCAAGATATTCTTACAGGGTCTTTGATTGGAATTTTAAATGATATTTATAGTTTAAAACAAAAATTTTTATGTCATGTTGTTGAAATAGACGAGAAAACAAACTCTAAGAAATTTGACATAAAACCAATCAAAAAAAAACTTAATCTCACTAATAATGAAAATATTGCAGCAGTTTACATTGAAATTAAATATAGTAAATTTGGATATTTTAACCCAACTCCCTTTGTCAAATTGGAAGAATATCAATTGTTTCTACGTTCAAAGTTTGGATTTGATAACAACACAAAACAAGATGAAATAAATGAGGATAATAATAAGCTTTGTTATGCAAGTGGGGTGCTAAGTTCAGAAGTTAGCCCTTTGAGCTTAGATACAAGATTCAGTTTAAATAAGATGTTTGTGACCGAGACAAAAAATTACGCATCTTTATTTTCTGATAAAAATTATTTTTTAAATTATCAAGTTAGTTTGGAAAATCAAAAAAAATTAGATTATGCGTCAAAATATTTACTCAAAAATTTGGAAGTACGCATTGCTAATATTCCACATGTTATCGTACCTCAATTTCAAGATTCAGATAATGTAGATTTAGAACTTGCTTTATCAAACCTTAAAATAAAATCAGATCTGCTTTTTAATGCAAGTTCATTTAATAACTTTTTAAAAGAAATTGAAACTGAAACAACAAGTAACTATTGGGTAAATTTTATTGCTTTTGATTCAGATAGAAAAGGTTTTTTTAAAACAACTGAAATTATTAAAGACATTAGTAAATTTCACTTCCAAAATGTATTTAATGCATTTACTAGCATACACTGGGAATTAAAGAAATCAACTTATTTAGACTGGGACAGCGTTAGACTCGAATATGATTATAACAAGAAAGAAAATGTAATACGAGATTTTAATTTATACACGATTTATAAATCGATACCAATTCGTAAAGACAAAGAAAAGAAAAACAGAGCTCTTGACTTGTTTAAAACTATTTTAGAAAACAGAAAAGTTGACAAAACCCAACTTTTTGATTTTTTTTCAGAGTTAATTCTTTGCTACTACTACGGAAGATTCAACAGCTATACAAATATTTCGAAATCCTCGAAAGATTACTTTGGCATCTCAGTTAAAAAAAGTATTTTCAAATACCTTGCTTTTATACAAGTTTTAAAAAAAATAAATTTAATAGATATGGAAGAAACAGTAATCCCACACAAAGAAGAAACCGCAAATCAGTATGAAAAAGCCATACAAGATTTTTTTATTAAAATGCAATTAAATCAAAATCAACAAGCCATGTTTTATTTAGGCAGAATGCTTAATGCTGTTGAATATATTCAAGTGCAAAAGAAAATTAAAAAAACTGTAATTAACCTTGTGAACTTCAATGGCTTAGATAGAGACGATATTGAGCGACTAAGAAACGATTTATTTAATAAGGCCAGACAACACAGTAAAATTGGGAAAGTAATTTTTACAAATGGAAAGTTCGGAGAATTATTTGATTACAATGGTTGGAAAATGCAGTCCACTGAAGCATTATTCTTTTTGCTAACAGGGTATTCTTTCGGAACTAGTAAAAATGAAGAAGAACAGAGGCAACAAGTTGAATTGGAAGAAGAAAATAATATTAACATTTAATTTAAAAACAATGAAAGAAATAATTAAAAACTCATCAGATTTTCTTTTTATCTATGAAGCCATACAATGTAATCCTAATGGAGACCCAGATATGGAAAATAAACCAAGAATGGATTATGATACAAATACCAATCTTGTAACAGACACTCGTGTAAAAAGATTTATTCGTGATTACATTAAGTCAAAAAGCAAAGAAGAAATCGTTTTTGTTGATATGGAAGGGAATTCAAAAGTTAATGTCGACAGTAAATTAAAAGCTGTTGTAAAACGAACTATTGAGAACAAAGATGAAATGGAAAAAGCCTTTAATGAAAATCCTGAAGCACTAAAAATATTCAAAATAATCTTCAGGA